>JAYVDN010000330.1:0-1954 GCA_043749385.1 Polaromonas sp. | reverse complement strand
AGCAACTGGCCATCGCCGAAAAATACCGCAGCCACCATGCCCAGGCGTTTGGCTACGATAACGTACGCTTTTTGAATGGCTATATCGAGCGGCTGGAAGACCTGGATTTAGAACCCGGCAGCTTTGACGTAATCGTCTCCAACTGCGTGGTCAACCTCTCTCCCGATAAAGACGCGGTGATGCGCGGTGTGCAGCGCTTGCTAAAAAAAGGCGGGGAGTTTTTCTTCTCAGACGTGTATGCCGATCGCCGCGTGCCCGCCGCCGTGCGCAACGACCCCGTGCTGTACGGTGAATGTCTGGGCGGCGCACTGTACTGGAACGACTTTGTGCGCCTATCGCACCAGCACGGTTTTGCCGATCCACGCCTGGTCACTGACCGTCCGCTAGAAATCACCGACCCGGCGCTGGCACTGCGCGTGGGCAACCTGCGCTTTTACTCGGCCACCTACCGCCTATTCAAAATAGACCACCTGGAGACCGCCTGCGAAGACTATGGCCAGGCCGTGGTGTACAAAGGCACCATTGCCAATCACCCTGACCGCTTTGATCTGGACAAGCACCACGCCATAGCCACTGGCCGCGCCTTCCCCGTCTGCGGCAACACCTGGCGCATGCTGCACGACACGCGCTTTGCCGCGCATTTTGATTTCATTGGCAATTTTGACCGCCACTTCGGCATTTTTGAAGGCTGCGGTACAGCACTGCCCTACGATGCCAATATCAACGGCACATCCGCCACCCCCTGCTGTTAAGGTGCAATTATGGAATTCGCACTGGTCGCCATGGCCCTATTTTTAGCCTTTAACAACGGCGCCAACGATAACTTCAAGGGCTTTGCCACCGTCTGGGGGTCTGAGACCTTAAGCTATCGGCAGGCCTTGATTTTTGCCACCTTAGCTACGCTGGCGGGCAGTGTGGCATCCTTGTTTTTGGCCGACACCTTGGTGCAGCAGTTTTCTGGGCGCGGCTTGGTACCCAATTCGGTGGCCAGCTCCACCCACTTCATCCTCAGCGTGGCCACCGCAGCCGCGTTGACGGTGTTTTTAGCGACCCGTCTGGGCTTTCCCATCTCTACCACGCACGCTTTGATTGGTGGCTTGGTCGGCGCAGGTCTGGGTCAGTCTGCGGGTGTCGTAAATTACAGCAATTTGGTCAACACTTTTTTTGTACCTATGTTACTCAGCCCCGTGTTGGCGGCCGGATTGGGGTTTGCCATCTACCGCCAGCTACTTAAACGCCCGGCTGCAGCAGATTGCGTGTGCGTGGTGCCGGGAAACTTGGCCGCTGTGCCCATCACGGCTACCGGCACGGCCTCCCAAAGAACCGCGATGCCTACACTCGTGACAGGCAGCAATGCCCAGTGCGATTCCGTGCCCGTGCAAGCGCGTTTTTCGCTGCTGCAATCCATGAAATGGTTGCACATTGGCTCGGCCATTACAATCTGCTTTGCCCGCGCGTTAAACGATACCCCAAAGCTGGCGGCTTTGTTGATTGCCAGCAAGCTGCTAGGCAGCAGCAACTCCATTGCGCTGGTGGGCTTGTTGATGGGGGTGGGAGGACTAATGTTTGCCAAGAAAGTGGCCCACACCATGAGCCAGCGCATCAACCGCATGAACGATGGCCAAGGCTTGACCGCCAATTTGATTACCGCCACCCTGGTCTTGCTGGCCAGCAAATTTGGCTTGCCGGTCTCAACGACCCATGTCTCTGTCGGATCCATCGCCGGGGTAGGCATCAGCGCTGGCAGTGTCAATTGGCCCGCACTGCGCGGGGTGCTGATGTCATGGGTGGCAACCTTGCCAATGGCTCTGACAATCAGTTGGCTGGTTAGCCAACTGTTGTGAGCTGTAGCTGCGCAAGCGCCTGCACCCTCACCCGCCCCCGCTGCCGAGCGCCAAGCCTGGCTTGCCAAGCTAAAGAAAGGCCTGCGCAAGACCGGCAGCACCATAGCCAC
>JAYVDN010000329.1:0-2740 GCA_043749385.1 Polaromonas sp. | reverse complement strand
AACTTACAACCAGCAAGATGACCGCAGCAATCGCACCAATGCCAGCCAAAATTTGCCCGACAGGGTAGGACTCGCGGATGTTGCCGATCACCTCGGAGGTGTAGATCAAATAGTCCAACGCGATGAAGTTAAAGCGCGTTGAGAACTCCAGCCAAAAAGTCGATTCAGCCACCGCTCCGAACAAGAGCAGCGCAATGGCCAGCCACAAATAGGCGAACCGCAGCGCTTTGTGCCAGCCCTTTTTCCGCCAAGTATTGGGCAGCACGGCTTCGTACAAGCAAATGGGCGCAACCAAGATGCTGATGACGCACAGGTCAAACCACAGCCCTTTGAGGAAAATTTCAGGCCACAGCGGCAGCGGCACGGCGTCAAAGCCTTTGAACTGCATAGCCGTACCAACCCCTTCGAAGCCCGTAAAAACGGCCAACCCCAAACGGGTCAAGGTATAAATCATCAAGGCGACCATGCCTGCAATGACGGGAACGCGCGGAATGGCCGGAGCCAAGTTATATTTAGCCATGGGTCGTAGTTTAATTGAGTTATCCTCTTGTAATATGTCAAAAACAGTTACATCGCCGGCCTCGCTTGCTACGCATTCTTTGGTGGTGATGGGCGTTTCGGGCTGTGGCAAATCGTCTTTGGCCGACGCTATTGCCCAAGATTTGGCTTGCACCATGCTGGAAGGCGATGCTTTTCACCCCACCGCCAGCCAAGCAAAAATGGCGCAGGGCACACCGTTGACCGACCAAGACCGCGCCGGCTGGCTCATCACTCTGGGTGAAGCGCTGGAGCGCTGCACCGATGAGCACATCGTTCTAAGCTGCTCGGCATTGAAGAAAAGCTACCGCGATACTTTGCGCAGCTACAAACCCAAGCTGCGCTTTGTCTACCTGGACATCAGCGCCGCGACGGCTTTGGCACGGGTGTCATCACGCGCCGTGGCAGATGGTCATTTTTTCCCAGCCACGTTGGTGGACAACCAATTTGCGACCCTGGAAGTGCCTACGGGTGAAGTGGGGGTGCTGACGGTTGATGCCACAGCGTCGATGCCTGAGCTGGTGGCGCAGGTGCGGAGCTGGTTGGGTTAAATCTTCGCTACTTCACGCTAAGAAAATCCCCCCTAGCCCCCCCTTTTTCAAAGTGGGGAATAAGTCAGAAAATAAGTCAAAAGAAGTGCTCCTGGCTCTAGTCTTCCCACTTTGAAAAAGGGGGATTGAGGGGGATTTAAACCTGACAAGTTAAACCCTACAAGTTAGGCGCAAGCAGCCTAGACAAATCTTTCTCCACCACACCGCGCCGTTCAACCATGTCCTTCAACTGGTCATCCCCAATTTTGCCGACGTTGAAGTAGGTCGCATCCGGGTGCGCCATGAAAAAGCCGCTGACACTGGCGGCTGGCAGCATGGCCAAACTCTCGGTCAAACTCATGCCGATGTCCTGGCACTGCAGCAGCTCAAACATCTCGGCTTTGACGCTATGATCAGGACAAGCCGGGTAACCCGGCGCGGGGCGGATGCCTTTGTACTTTTCGCCGATCATGTCTTCATGGCTCAAGGTTTCGTCGGGAGCGTAGCCCCACAGATCGGTTCGCGCGCGCTGGTGCAGGCACTCGGCAAAGGCTTCGGCCAGGCGGTCGGCGAGGGCCTTGAGCATGATGCTGGAGTAGTCGTCCAGATCGTCTTGAAACGCTTTTTCCTTCTTCTCAGCGCCTATGCCCGCCGTCACGGCGAACAGGCCGATGTAATCATGCCGTCCCGCATGGCCATTGTGCTGGTCTTGCGTGTTGATATGGCCATTTTTGCCGATAGCCGGCGAATTTATTGCCTCTAGCGCTTTGTTATTGATAGCAATTTTGGGGGCGATAAAATCCGCCAAACAGCGGCTGGGACGCATCACGCCGTCGATCATCTGCTTCTCGGTCTGCTGGCGCAGGCCGTACCAGGTCATCGCCACCTCGGTGCGGGTCTCGTCGGTGTAGATTTCAATGTCGTCGTCGTTGACGGTGTTGGCCGGGTAGAACGCCAGCACGCCATTGGCCTGCAGCCAGCGGCCTTCGATCAGGCGCTTCAGCATGCGTTTGCCGTCGGACAAGACGCGCACCGCCTCGCTGCCGACAATCTCGTCCTTCAAGATCGCCGGATACGGGCCGGCCAAATCCCAGGTCTGGAAAAACGGACCCCAGTCGATGTAATTCGCCAGCTCCATCAAGTCAAAGTTTTTAAAGACGCGGCGACCGATGAATTTTGGCTGGGTCGGCGTGTAAATGTCCCAATCAATCGGCGTTTTGTTGGCGCGCGCATGGGCAATCGGCCATAGCGGCACCTGCTTTTTGTTAGCGTGCTGGGTGCGCACTTTGTCGTAATCGGCGTTCAGCTCGGCGATATAGGCCGTGGCTTGGTCGCTGAGCAAGCTCTGCGCCACGCCGACGCTGCGGGACGCGTCAGGCACATACACCACCGGGCCTTCGTAATGCGGGGCGATTTTGACGGCGGTGTGGACGCGGGAGCAGGTCGCGCCGCCAATCAGCAACGGAATCTTCTTGATGCGGAAATAATCGTCTTTTTGCATCTCGGCGGCGACGTATTGCATCTCTTCCAAACTTGGCGTGATCAAGCCAGATAAGCCGACGATATCCACCCCCTCGACCTTGGCGCGCGCCAAAATCTCGTGGCAGGGCACCATCACACCGAGGTTGATCACCTCAAAGTTGTTGCACTGCAACACCACGGTGACGATGTTT
>JAYVDN010000328.1:0-5087 GCA_043749385.1 Polaromonas sp. | reverse complement strand
TGGCATTTCCGATACAGACGCTGCACGCATTGAGCTGCTGATCGAACTGGCGGTAGATTTTGCCCAAAACCAGCTCAGACCCGAGGGCGCGCTGGTGGTCAAGCTGTTCCACGGCGGCGCATACGAGCCGATCGTCAAACTGTTCAGGCAGACCTTTAAAGTGGTCAAGTCCCTCAAGCCCAAGTCTAGCCGCGACAAGTCGTCGGAGACGTTTTTGGTGGGGATGGGCTTGAAGTCTCTGGCCACCACCCCAGCTTAAATCGGGTGAAATCTGCACGAATAGCCCTGCAAAGCACCCTGTTACCCCCGTAAATCCAAAAACAGCGCTTGAAAAGCCTAAAATGGGTCGCATCTGAATCAGCATAGGGCATGTTGCCCACGGAGCGTGTGTTTTGAACAATAACCAATGGTTTTCTAAAGTTGCCGTATGGCTCGTTATCGCACTGGTGCTTTTCACCGTGTTCAAACAGTTCGAGACCAAGGGTGGAGCGGCCTCGTCGGGCTACGTCGGCTACTCCGAGTTTTTGGACCAAGTGCGCTCCAAGCAGATCAAACAGGTCACCATCGCCGAGGGCCAGGGCGGCACCGAGATCACTGCGATTCGCAACGACGAAAGCAAAGTGCGCACCAACGCCACTTACCTTGACCGCGGCTTGGTGGGCGATTTGATCAACAACGGCGTGAAGTTTGACGTGAAGGCGCGCGAAGAAGCCTCTTTGCTCACCACCATCCTCATTAGCTGGGGCCCCATGCTGCTCTTGATCGGCGTATGGGTGTACTTCATGCGCCAAATGCAGGGCGGCGGCAAGGGCGGGGCTTTCAGCTTTGGCAAGTCCAAGGCCCGCTTGCTCGACGAAAACACCAACACCGTGACCTTCGCCGACGTGGCGGGTTGCGACGAGGCGAAGGAAGAAGTCAAAGAAGTGGTGGACTTTTTGAAAGACCCGGCCAAGTTCCAAAAGCTGGGTGGGCGCATTCCGCGCGGCCTGCTGCTGGTGGGCCCTCCAGGCACCGGTAAAACCTTGCTGGCCAAGTCGATTGCGGGCGAAGCGAAAGTGCCTTTCTTCAGCATCAGCGGCTCTGACTTTGTAGAGATGTTTGTCGGCGTGGGCGCGTCCCGCGTGCGCGACATGTTTGACAACGCGAAGAAGAACGCACCCTGCATTATTTTCATTGACGAGATTGACGCCGTAGGCCGCCAGCGCGGCGCAGGCTTGGGTGGTGGCAATGACGAGCGTGAGCAAACGCTAAACCAGATGCTGGTCGAGATGGACGGCTTTGAAACCAATGTCGGCGTGATCGTTGTGGCTGCCACCAACCGCCCCGACATCCTGGACGCAGCTTTGCTCCGCCCTGGCCGTTTTGACCGCCAGGTGTACGTCACGCTGCCCGATATCCGTGGCCGTGAACAAATCCTCGGTGTGCACATGCGCAAAGTGCCTTTGGGCCAAGACGTGAGTGCCAACGTGATTGCACGCGGCACGCCCGGCATGAGCGGGGCTGACCTGGCCAACTTGTGCAACGAAGCCGCCCTGATGGCCGCCCGCCGCAACGCACGCGTGGTGGAAATGCAGGACTTTGAAAAAGCCAAAGACAAAATCTTGATGGGCCCAGAGCGTAAAAGCATGGTCATGCCCGAGGAAGAGCGCCGCAACACCGCCTACCACGAGAGCGGGCACGCCCTGATAGGCCGCCTGCTGCCCAAGTGCGACCCAGTGCACAAGGTCACCATCATCCCCCGTGGCCGCGCCCTGGGCGTGACGATGAGCCTGCCCGCGCAAGACCGCTACAGCTACGACAAAGAGTTCATGCTCAACCAAATCAGCATGTTGTTTGGTGGCCGCATTGCCGAAGAAGTGTTCATGAAACAAATGACCACCGGCGCCAGCAACGACTTTGAGCGCGCTACCAGCCTGGCCCGCGACATGGTGATGCGCTACGGCATGACCGATGCGCTAGGCCCGATGGTGTATGCCGAGAATGAAGGCGAAGTGTTTTTGGGCCGCAGCGTGACCAAGACCACCAGCATGAGCGAGCACACCATGCAGATGGTGGACGTGGAGGTGCGCAAGATTATCGACACCCAGTATGCGCAGGCGCGCAAACTGATTGAGGACAACAGCGACAAAATGCACGCCATGGCCAAGGCATTGCTTGAATGGGAAACCATCGACATGAGCCAGCTCGACGACATCATGGCGGGCCGCCCACCAAGCGCGCCGAAAGACTGGACACCGCGTGTACCTCCCGCAGGTGGCGACGGTGGCTCTGGCGGCGCACCTGTGGTGGCCAACCCGGCGCCGACGGCAGCTTAAACGCGCATATGCACTTCCAAAAAACGCAGCCTCGGCTGCGTTTTTTTATGCATATCCGCTATTATTTAAGTAGCTGCTCCCGCGATATTTTATTGGTCTAGCGGCCTAAACTGCATGTAAATAGCGTGTTTTTCAGGCTAAAAACGCCTCCACCATCGCCGCCAGTTGCTCTGGCTGGTCGTGGTGCAGCATATGGCCCGCGTCTTGGATCACTTTGACCTGCACGTTGGGTACCACTTTGAGCCGCTCATGGTATTGCTCCAGCGTGTAGCCGCCTTTGTACCAGTTGCCCATCTCGTTGCTGCTGGCCTCTACCGCCAGCAAGGGCATGCTAATGCGGCTGTAGCAGGCCTTGGCCTCTTCGACTTGGTACAGGTGGGCGTTGACGATCTTGTGGGCTGGGTCACCCAAAATTTGCCATTGGCCCTGCGCGTTCGGGGCCGACCAGTGCTGGGCCAACCAGTCGGCTTTGTCCGCAGGCAGGCGCGGGTTGGTCTTCATCAAGCGGCGGGCTACACCGCTCACGTCGGGGTAGGGGCGTAAATCCAGTTCGCCGCGTTGCAGGGACTTGAGGCCGTCCATCCACTTGGCGTAGCGCGCGGGGGCCTGCGTGGGCACGGTGGCGGGCATGCCAAAGCCTTCCAGATTAATCAGCCGGCGAATGCGTTCGGGGCGCACGCCGCCGTAGAGCATCACCACATTGCCGCCCATGCTGTGGCCCAGCAGGTCTACCGGTGCGCCCGGGCTGTAATGGTCGAGCAGAAAGTCCAGATCAGCCAAATAGTCGGCCAGCCAGTAGTTGTCGGTGTCGGGGCCGGTGGTTTGGCCATAGCCACGCCAGTCGGGGGCTATCACGTAGCGGTCGTGGGCCAGGGCGTCCACCACAAACTGGAAGGAGGCGCCCACGTCCATCCACCCGTGCACCATGACCAGCGGGGGCACACCGGGGCGTGGTGTGCCCCACACATGAACGTGATATTGATGCTTGCGAATAGGGATAAATTCACTCTGGGAAGGTTTTTGAATGGTGTACATGACCATAATCATACGAGGGCAGCGCATTTTGCGCCGTCACGCAATAGACCATGGTCTAAAGCGCCGCAACTAAACACCATGCAAGCAGACCACTACGACAGCATTTACCGCAATTTTCGCTGGCAAGTACCCGAATATTTCAATATGGCGCAGGTGTGCTGCCACCGCTGGGCGGAGCAAGCGGGTGCTGGTAAAAAGATAGCCATCCGCGCGCACGGCGCATCTGCCAAAGCCTCCAAAGACCATCTCACGCTAAGCTATGCGGCCTTGGCCGAACAAGCCAACCAGCTCAGCCATGTACTGGCGCGCCTGGGGGTAGGGCGGGGAGACCGGGTGGCCATTGTCATGCCCCAGCGCTTTGAAACCGCTGTGGCCTACATGGCCGTGCTGCAAATGGGCGCGGTGGCCATGCCGCTGTCCATGCTGTTTGGCCCCGAGGCGCTGGAGTACCGCCTGCAAGACTCCGAAGCGATGGTGGCTATTTGCGACGAAAGCAGCATCGACAACGTGGTCGCTGTTCGCAAAAAATGCAAAAACCTGCTGACCATTATCGGCGTAGGCGATGCCTCCGAGCAGGCTGAGATTGACTACACCTTTGAGTGCGCACTGATGCCCGACGCCTACGCGGCCGCGCAAACCAAAGCCGACGACGGCGCGGTGCTGATCTACACCAGTGGCACCACCGGCCCACCCAAGGGCGCGCTCCTTCCACACCGAGCCTTGCTAGGTAACCTCACCGGTTTTGTCGCCAGCCAGAACTGGTTTGGCTTTGATGCTGCACGCAACGCAGCGTCGGATGCAATTTTCTGGAGCCCTGCTGACTGGGCCTGGACCGGCGGGCTGATGGACGCACTGCTGCCCACCCTGTATTTTGGCAAAGAAATCATTGCCTTCAATGGCCGCTTCTCGCCCGAAGTAGCGTTTGAGATTTTGCAAAAACACCAGGTCACGCATACCTTTTTGTTCCCCACAGCGCTCAAAGCCATGATGAAGGCCTACCCCCAACCCAGAGCCGTGTTCAAGCTCAGGCTAGAGGCCTGCATGAGCGCAGGCGAGGCCGTGGGCGACGCCGTGTTTGCCTATTGCCACGACGAGCTGGGCGTGACAGTGAACGAAATGTTCGGTCAAACCGAGATCAACTACGTGGTGGGTAATTGCGCCAAGTTCTATCCTGCTCGCCCGAACAGCATGGGCCGCGCCTATCCTGGCCACCAGGTCGCCGTGATCGATGATGCCGGCAAGGTGTGCCCCACAGGGGTTGCCGGTGACGTGGCCGTGAACCGTTTTGACATCCACGGTGAATTAGACCCCGTGTTCTTCTTGGGCTACTGGAAGAACGCCGCAGCGACCAAGAAAAAATACACCGGCAATTGGTGCCGCACGGGTGACCTGGCCACGCAAGATGCAGATGGCTACCTGTGGTACCAAGGCCGCAGCGACGATGTATTCAAAGCCGCCGGCTACCGCATAGGCCCCAGCGAGGTGGAGAACTGTTTGGTCAAGCACCCCGCGGTGGCCAACGCCGCTGTGGTGCCCAAACCCGACAAGGAGCGCGGTGCGGTGGTCAAGGCGTACGTGGTGCTCACTCCTGATTTAATAGCTGCCCGCACGAAATTCCAAAAGGCTACAGACAAAAATGGTTTAAAAAACTATGATAAAAAGCTGATCGGCAGTATTCAGGCCTACGTCAAGGGCCAGCTTGCGCCCTATGAATACCCCAAAGAGATTGAGTTTATC
>JAYVDN010000327.1:0-2753 GCA_043749385.1 Polaromonas sp. | reverse complement strand
AGGGCGTATTCGACTACTTCGTCGTCTTTGCTGGCGCACAGCAGCACGCCGATGGCGGGGTTTTCGTGGGGTTTGCGCACGTCGCGGTCTAGGGCTTCTAGGTAGAAGGACAGTTTGCCCAGGTATTCGGGTTCAAAGCGGCCTACTTTGAGCTCGATGGCGACCAGGCAGTTAAGGCTGCGGTGAAAGAACAGCAGGTCTAGCGCAAAGTCGCGCCCGCCTACTTGCACGGGGAACTGCGAGCCTACAAAGCAAAAGTCGCGGCCTAGCTCGCCCAGGAAGGCTTTGAGCTTGGCGAGCAGGCCTTGGTGCAGGTCGGATTCGCTGTGGTCGCCCTGCAGGCCCAGGAATTCGAGCATGTAGGCGTCTTTGAACTCGCTCAGTACGGTCGGGTGCAAAAGTCGCGCCACTGGCGAGACTTTTGCAGGGTTTAGCACCGTGCGCTCAAAAAGCGCTGTTTTGAACTGGCGCTCTAGCTCGCGTTTGCCCCACTTCTCCTGCGTGGCCATGCGCAGGTAAAACTCGCGTTCTTCGGGGCGTTTGGCCTGGCCCAGGATGATCATGTTGTGCGACCAAGACAAAAGTCGCGCCAGTGGCGCGACTTTTACGTCGCCTTGGTAAGTCTCATAAAACTGCCGCATGCGGAACAGATTGGCTCGAGTAAAGCCGCGCAAGCCGGGCTGGGTTTGGGCTATGTGCTCAGCCAGCTGGTTCACCACGCCGTCGCCCCACTCTGCTGACGCTATCTTGCGACTGATGATCTCGCCTACCTGCCAGTACAGGTCAATCAGCGATGTGTTCACCGCCTGAATGGCCCGCTGCTTGGCAGCGGCAATCAGTTGGACAATTTCTGTGAAGCTGGTGGTGGTGAGTTGGCTCATGTTGGCAATGCATCTGGTTTTTTGAGAGCTTTTTTGTCTTCGGATAGCAAGCGGCGCTCGACCTTTTTCACGTCTTCGGCGGGCGACAGGCTTTCGGGGCGAATGCCACGTTCTAACAGGGTCTTACGCACAGCTTCGTTATTGGTGATGTGTTCTTTGGAGATAGCCCGCTCTGTACCCAGCTTGTGCTGGCGTGCGTTAAAAATGGTGATTTCGGTGGCGAAGTCTTTGGCTTTCAAGATGATGGTGGGCGCAAAGTCGGCCAGTGGCCGGGTGTCTGGCACCTTCCACTGCGCCTTCATGGCTTGGGTGGATTTGCCGAAAAGAGCGTGATCGCCTTTGCTGCGGATGAGGGCGAAGTCTTGGTTGTTACCGGCTTGCTCAAAAATCACGTCAGAAAGCTCTTTCTCGGTGGATGTGAGCTTTTTGCGAGCGGATATGCGTTCGGCATCCAGCAAGCGCTGCTCAATTAGCTCGGCGCGGCGGGTTTGCACGGCAAAATAGGTTTGCGCAAAGGCGATTTCTTGTTTTTTAGAATCGCCGTTTTGGGCTATGAGGTAGCACGCATAGCGGGTAAGCATGAGATCGTCTACTTCGCGCTGGCTGCCTGAGCCTAAATCGACCATTTTGCTGACGTCGGCAAAATGGTCTGAAACGGCATGGTCAGAGATTTCGCAGGCTGTTTTAGCCTTGGAAAGCACATTTAAAAAATTGTCCCACTTTGTGTACCCAAGTAGGTGCTGAATATCCCGTGCAAGCCAGTACTCGGTACCGCCCTCGGTTTGCTGCGCGTGGCCTTCAAAGGTTGAAGTTAGCGAATAAATGAGTTCTGTTTTCATAGTGGCAACGCCTTAGCCAGCCTGCTAACCCCCTCCTCAATCTTCCCCAAATCCGAAGTCGCATAGCTCAGCCGCAGCGTAGCGTTGTCCGGGTTGTTGGCAAAAAACGGTGCGCCGGGTACAAAGGCTATGCCGTGGTCGGGGGCACGTTTGGCATACGCCGTGGCATCTTGGCTGGTGGCTGTCGTGCTGCCGGGGGTGGGCTGCCCGGTGAGACGGGTCCAGAAGAACATGCCGCCTTGGGGGGCGGTGAAGGTGAGTGCGTTGCCTAGCTCACGCTGTAAGCAGGCGGCCATGGTGTGAGCGCGTTGGGCGTAGGTGCTGCGCACGACGGTTAATGCTTTGTCCAAGCGGCTTTGTGTCCCGTCTTTGAGCTGCAGGTAGTTGGCGCAGATGGCTTGGCTGAGGTTGCTGGTGTGGGCATCGCTGAACTGTTTGCACATGGTGGCTTTGGCCAGCAGCTCGGGCGGGGCGATCATCCAGCCTACACGCAGGCCGGGGCTTAGCACTTTGCTAAAGCTGCCGCAGTAGGCTAGCCAGGGCTTGGCCTCGGGTACGTCTTGGCTTAGGGCCATGATGCTGGGGGGCGGTGGGTTGCCAAAGTACAGCTCGCCATACGGGTCGTCTTCTACGACCAGCACTTTGTGTTCTACGGCCAGTTGCAAGATTTTTTTGCGGCGCTCTAGCGGCATCATCGCGCCGCTGGGGTTGCCGAAGCTGGGGATGAGGTAGACCAGTTTGGGTTTGTGTTCGATGATGAGTTTTTCTAGCTCGTCTACTTTTACGCCGCCCGCGTCAATGGGGGCGCTGATAAGGTCTGCGCCGTACAGCTTGAAGCACTGGATGGTGGCCAAGAATGTGGGGCCTTCGACGATCACTTTGTCGCCAGGGCTGATCATGGTTTTGCCGATCAGGTCTAGGGCTTGCTGGCTGCCGGTGGTGGTGATGAGGCCGTCGGGCTGCACGGTGATGCCTTTGGTGGCCATGTGGGCGGCTATGCCTTCTTTGAGTGGCCCCCAGCCCTCGGTGGGGC
>JAYVDN010000326.1:0-13671 GCA_043749385.1 Polaromonas sp. | reverse complement strand
CGCAAAAAGTCCAGCAGGCTCTCGCGGCGGCCTTCGCTCTCTACCAGCAGCAGTACCCGGTGCTTGGTGCCTACCAGGTGCGATTTAAGCAGGGACAGCGGCTCTTCCATGCCGCGCTGGGCAGCCAGGGCGGGGAGCAGCTCGAACTCGGCGTAGTCGGTGGCCGTTGAGTTGGCGGCGGGGCTGGCCAGTTCATCACCCGGCTCTGCGGCTACTGTGCCAGGCCGAATCACCAACTGCCTGAAGGTCTTGGCAATCCCATAGAACTGCTCGGTCGACAAAAACAGCGCCTCGGGCGGCAGCACCGGGCGCTCGGGGTCGCCTTGGGCCAGGCGAAAGCGCTCTTTGCTGTCTTGCGAGAAGTGGGCAAACGCGCCCTCCAGGTCGCCGTGCAGCACGACAGTGGCCTCGGTGCCAAGGTAGTCAAACACGGTGGCCGTCTCGTCAAAAAACAGCGGCAAATAATATTCAATACCAGCAGTGGCTACGCCGTTGCCAATGTCTTTGTAGATGCGGCTCTTGGTAGGGTCGCCCTCCAGCAGCTCGCGCCAGCGGCTGCGGAACTTGGCGCGCGCCGGGTCGTCCATGGGGAACTCGCGGCCGGGCAGCAGGCGCACCTCGGGCACGGGGTACAGAGAGCGTTGGCTGTCCGGGTCAAAGGTGCGGATGCTGTCCACCTCGTCGTCAAACAAATCCACCCGGTACGGCACCAGGCTGCCCATCGGAAACAGGTCAATCAGCCCGCCGCGCACGGCGTATTCACCGGGGCTGACCACCTGGGTGACGTGGTTATAGCCCGCGAGGGTGAGCTGCGATTTGAACTTGGCCTCGTCCAGCTTTTGCTTGACTTTGAAGTGGAAGGTGTAGCCCGCCAAAAAGCTGGGCGGTGCCAGGCGGTACAGCGCCGTGGTGGCGGGAATCAGCACGATGTCGGCGGTGTCGGTAGCCTGCGGGTTGGTAGCGCGGCTGTGGATGCGCCACAGCGTGGCCAATCGCTCGCTGATCAGGTCTTGGTGCGGCGAAAAGGTGTCGTAGGGCAGGGTCTCCCAGTCGGGGAACATCACCGTTTGCAGGTCGGGCGCAAAGAAGGCCAGCTCGTCCACCATGCGCTGCGCGTCCGTCGTATCAGCGGTGACGATGGCGGTAATGCGGCCAGCGGCCTTCTCGCGGGTGGCGAATTCGGCCAGCAAGAGCGAGTCAGCAGAGCTGATGGGGCGGGGCAGGGCGTGGCGCTTGCCGGGGGAGAGTTTGGGGTAATCCACAGAGGTGATGCCTGGACGATGGGGTTTTGAGGCGAAAAATACAAAACACCCCAAAGCCGTTGCAGTGGGGTGTAAGGACGCAATTTTAAACCCGCTTGCAAAGCCCTTTATATGGGTCGTGTCCCCCGCTCCTTCTCCCGCTCGCAGGAGAGGCCTGGGCGAGGGCGCAAGCAAGCGGCACCCTCCAAGCTGGAGCGACCTATAAGCGCTTAAGATAGACAAATCTATGCCTACCAGCCCCCATTTTTTCGTACTCATCCCTTGCGGCGGCTCCGGCAGCCGCGCGGGCTCTAGCCTACCCAAGCAATACCAAACCATCGCCGGGCTGCCCATGGTGGCGCACACGCTGGCCGCCTTTGCCCAGGTGGAGCGCATTGACGAAACTTTGTGCGTCATCGCCCCCGATGACACGCTGTTTGCCCAACACGTAGGCTCCACCCACTGGGTAGCGCCCTGCGCCAGTGACACGCGGGCCAAGACGGTACTCAATGGCCTCAAAGCCATGCTGACCCAAGGCGCACACGAGAACGACTGGGTGCTGGTGCACGACGCAGCCCGCTGTCTGGTCACCCCCACGCAGATCAACGCTTTGATCGACGCTTGCCAGCACGACCCGGTAGGCGGCCTGCTGGCGCTGCCTCTGCCCGACACGCTGAAAACCGCGCTCAATGGCCACGTAGCCAGCACCGTCAGCCGCGCAGACAAGTGGCTGGCCCACACGCCACAGATGTTCCGCATCGGCCCGCTCACGCAGGCGCTAGAGCAGTCGTTTGCCAGCGCCACCGACGAGTCCAGCGCCATGGAGGCGCTAGGCCACAGCCCCAAATTGGTCCATAGCAGCGCGCAAAACTTTAAGGTCACCTACCCCGAAGACTTCGCCTTGGCCGAGGCTATTTTGCTAAGTAGAAAGAAGGCCGCATGACAGCGCCCAAAACCCCGCCTTTTAGAATTGGCGAAGGCTGGGACACCCACGCCCTGGTACCCGGCCGCAAGCTCATCATCGGCGGGGTGCACATCCCGTTTGACAAAGGTTTGCTAGGCCACTCGGACGCCGACGTGCTGTTGCACGCCATCACCGACGCACTCTTGGGCGCGGCGGCGCTGGGCGATATTGGCAGGCACTTTCCCGACACCGACGCGCAGTTCAAAGGTGCCGATTCCATCGTACTGCTCACCGAGGCTGCCCGCCGGGTACGCGCCGCAGGCTACGAGATAGGCAACATCGACAGCACGGTGATTGCGCAGGCGCCCAAGCTGGCCGCGTACGTCCCCAGCATGTGCGAGCGCATTGCTCTGGCGCTGGGTGTGGCGGTCACGCAAGTCAACGTGAAGGCCAAGACGGCCGAGAAAATGGGCCCCGTGGGGGAGGGCCTGAGCATCGAAGCACGGGCAGTCGCGCTATTGATTCTGTAGCTTCCTACGCCGTCACTAGCGTAGGCCGAAGAACGACAACACGGCGACGATGATGACGACTGCGCCAATCAGGTAGACGATACTGTTCATAAATTACTCCTTTTTAGAAGACATGAGAAATGTACAGACAAGATGCCCTGGCGCAAGCTGTGCTGCGGCAGGGCCGGACCTTGTTGGTACCTGGGCTGGCCTGCACTCAGTTGCCGACCACGACGTCAACGCGGTTGCCGTTGTTCAGGTTCGGGTCAGTGAAGGCACCGCGCTGTATCCTGCCAGTTGGTACGCCGGCATTGCGCAAGGCGATGGCGACACTGTCCATATAGCTGCGGGATGGGCCGGATAGCGTGACTTGGGTGGAAGGGTTCTGCTGCATGTAGTTGGCAATTTCCTGGGCTTTGCCGTTGTCGGAGGCCAAAACATTAGCCCTGTTGCCGCTGAAGGTGTAGCTCCATGACGGAGTCGCCATGCCCATTGCACCAGTGGAGCCTCCCATGCCTTGCGCACCCGTCTGACCCACGGCACCTTGCGGCCCGGTTGGGCCAGTTGCACCGGTTCGCCCGGTCACCCCGGCCATCTCGGTAGTACCGGTAGCACCTGTATAGCCGGTGGAGCCCTGTGCCCCGGTGGCACCTGTGGCACCCATCGGGCCGGCTGGTCCTTCGCGGGAAGGGCCTTCAGCGCCTCGGCTGCCCACCACGCCTTGTATCCCCGTCAGACCCGTTGCACCGGCTGCACCGACTGGGCCAGGCATGCTGGCGCCTTGCGCTCCGGTATCACCGGTCATGCCTTGCGCGCCCGTCGCACCCGTTGCACCTGTTGGGCCTGCGCGCCCAACCACCATCCGTCCGTCAACACCCGTAGCACCTACCGGACCTTGCATGCCCTGCGCGCCGGTCGCGCCAGTGGGGCCCGTAGGTCCAATTAACGCCACACCGATGGGGCCGGTGTCGCCAGTGTTTCCCTGCGCGCCAGTGGCACCGGTGGCACCCGTTGCGCCGGGTGGTCCGACATAACTGATCTCCACGGGTTGCTGGTAGTTATTGCTGGCAACGCTGGTGGGCCGGCTACTGCAGCCTACGCCAGCTGCGACAACCAATGCCAATGAAAGCGTACTCATGGTCATTGCGGTTTTCATAAAAGTTCCTTTGGATAAGTAAAGTAATTGCGCACGCTATCAACTGTCACATTGCAATCGTCAGTGCGCGTTACGGTCGCATACCCCAACATACTCCGCCTCGCAATGGCTGTCTGTGCGGTGGGATACCGACTTCAATGCGCAGCCCGCGCAGGCCACAAAGGGCGCGTGGCGATCTACCGGGGGAAGGTAGGCTCAGGACGGGTCCGGCGTGCCACTTGTTGCGGTGGCCTGATGGCCGGTACACCGGCCATAGGCGATGTCAAGCACTGCGCAGGGAGGCGTGCGAGCCTTGCGCTTGAGGTAGTCTGCCATCGGCAAATCCAGGCGTCTGGCTGCCGCAGCATCTACCTTGTCTTCCGTAGAAGGGCTGATGCCTTCCAGATAAAATCGCTTCAGATCGCCCGCCGACACCACTTGCATCGATTCGGGTGGTACCAGCATCACGGCCTCGTAAAATGAAGCCGGAAAATCCATCTCGTCGACGAAGTCCTTCACTGTCTTTGCCAGATGTCGAAATCGCGCCGCGCGGTCCGGAAAATCTTGGGTGTGGGGAAAGTACGGGCGGTGAATGCCCAACTGCCCTGCGACACTTCGGCGCTCGCCTCCCATGAAGGCGAAGACGCAAGCACTCATGCATTTGTCGCTCTTGTCGACAAAAGTGAAGATGCCCAATTTGCGCAGCAAGCGCGCAATATCCATACCCGCGTCAATGTCGCCCCCACCGCTGCCAAGCCACAACACGTTGTCGACAAGTTTTTGCTGACCACTCTGAATCAAGCGCTGCATCACCACAGCGCTGTCGAGGTCTTTGCGGGTAATCTCACCAGACAGGAAGACGCGCACTTCGTCCACCGGTGCCGACAGTCGGTCATTACCGTTTTGTGGGTAGGAAACATCCGCAGCGTTGCTGTATTTTTTGATGCCCGACCAGCTTGTCTGTCCACTGGCCTGTTGCAGACTGCGAAAAACCAACTCGGCATGCACTTTGAAACTTTGCGTTGCCATACCGACAAACACAATCAGTGCTGCGACTGTACGCAGCCAGTAGCGCGCAGGCGGGATGCTTGCGGCACGCTGCGCGTTCAAGCTATACATGGCGTGCCTGTGGCAGTGGCGTGCAAAGACGGCCAAGTTGAGCAACAAAGGCCGCAGTTTCCTTGGACTTGTCGAAAAAGTAGTGCCCGCCAAGCTCCTCGCACTTGGCCCGGTATTCTGGATAGACCATGTTTGTCAGCACCATGATGGTGGCGCCAGGGTGCTCTGACTTCACATGTGAAATAAGCGCAAAACCACCGCCACAGCGCAACATGGGATCGATAACGACCAGTTCAGGTTGATGGGTGTGCAGCTGCTGGCGCGCGCTGCCTTCGGTATCGGCCTGCGCCACTGCAGCGATGTGGGGCAACTTAGCGATCAGGCTGCATAGCCTGTCGCGAACCAGCCAGGAATAGTCCACCAAAAGAATTTTCAAACGCATTTCCAATCCATAGTGACTGGATCATGCGCCGGGCCAGGGCGTTACGCTATCAGCATGCTGCGCAACATTTTTCCAATGAATGGGTAGCCATCGGTAAGGATATCCCTACGGGTTGTAAGCCTGGACGCGACGCTCAGGGCGTGGCACCTTCGTCGAGCAAACCGTGTTTCAAGCCATAGCGGATCAGTTCGGCGACACTGCTCATCTGCATTTTCTGTAGCACGCGCGTTTTATAGGTGCTGACCGTTTTGGCACTGAGGTTGAGCCGCAACGCAATGTCGTTGATGGCTTCTCCATTGGCAATGTTGCGGAAGATCAAAAATTCACGGTCCGACAGAAGGGCATGGGGCGGGCGGTCGTCTTGCAAAATCAGGCTGAAAGCCAGATCAGTGACAACGTCCGCGCTGATGAATCGACCCCCTGTTGCCACTGTGCGGATCGCATTCAACAATTGTTGCGAGGCGCTGTCCTTGCACAAATACCCGCTAGCCCCAGAGCGGATGCTGCGCACGGCGTACTCGTCTTCTTTGTGCATGCTGAGCACCAGGATGGGCAGGCTCGGCCTTTCACTCTTGATCTGCTTGATCAGGTCAATACCGCTGGGCCCCGGCATGGACATGTCCAGCAGCAGCAAGTCCCACTCGCCGCCGCGCACGCGCTCCAGGGTCTGAAATCCGTCACTGGCCTCACCGGCTACGACCATGTCGCCGGCAGTGGCAAGAATCTGCTTCAAACCTTCGCGCATCAAGGTGTGGTCGTCGGCAATGAGGATGCGAATCATGCTGTGGCCTGCACGCTCTTGGGGATGATGACTTCTATGTGCGTGCCGCGCCCTGGGGCACTGTCGATGACCAATCGCCCACCAAGCATGTCCACGCGCTCGCGCATGCCCAGCAGACCATAGGTTTTGCGCTCACCCTCCAGCGCGGTCGACAGGCCGCAGCCGTCGTCGGCGATGGTGAGCAGCAGTTCGTCGCCACGATCATGCAGCGCGACCATCGCATGCGATGCACGGGCGTGGCGGGCAATGTTGGTCAACGCCTCCTGCACGATGCGAAACAGCGTAGTGGACAGGGAGTCGTCCAAGCCGTAGGCCTCACGGTCCAGCAACAGATCGCACGGTACCCCGAAGCGCTGCGTGAAGTTTTTGACGTAGCTCGAAATTGCCGCTTCAAAACCCAAATCATCGAGCATGCCGGGCCGCAGCTCGTCGCAAATCTCGCGCGTCGTGTCGACCATGCTGTCTATCAACCGATCAATGCTGGCCAGGCGCGTGCGCGTTGCTGGCGCAAGGGGTGTGATGGTGTGGGACAGGCTATTGAAGTCGATGCGCAGAGCCGTCAGGCTTTGCCCCAGTTGGTCATGCAGCTCGCGTGCAAAGTGCGCGCGGTCATCTTCGCGTGCCCGTTGCAAGAAGATTGACAACTGCTTTAAATTTTCCCGGCTTTCCGCCAATGCACGCTCCGCCTGATGGCGCTGGGTGATGTTACGGATATTGCACTGAATCACCTTGATACCCTCGCAGTCATAGCTGTTACTGACGAATTCAACCTCAATCAGTACGCCCGTCTTGGTTTTTAACGGCAAGTCGTCGTAGCGCACATAACCTTTGGTTTGAAGTTGGGAAAATACCTCCTTGCTCTCCTTGATATCGGCAAACGGGCCGACTTCCCAGAGCTTCTTGCCCAAGAACTCGGCGTGCGTATAGCCCAGCATGTCAATCAGGTAGGGGTTGACATCCTCGATCTGGGCTGTGTTGGCGTTGAGCAGCAAGATACCGTCCTGCGCGGTTTCAAAGAGGCGACGGTAACGACTTTCCGAAACCCGCAGTGCCTGTAGCGCCTCACCGTAGAGCGCATTGGAGTTGGAGGCAAAGGGATGGGTGGACCATTCAAGAGCACGAGACATGTGAAAACTCCTTAAAACCGGCGCAGGCAGTGCAAACCAGGCCCAACGGCGGGTGGCCTGCACGCCACGCCCTGCAAGTCACCCTAAACGAAATCGCGGCCCTTGTCTGCGCGCTAGCGCTCAGAGCGCAGCAGCAGGGACGAACCAATTCATCAGCAAGCCCCTGCGGATTGAAGATTTGCAGAAAATCTTGCTGATAGGGGCCCAGAAAAGCTAAGCAGCCGATTACAGAGCACTATTTATTTCATAGCTGCTCCCGCGATATTCTATTGGTCTAGAGCCGCAAAAGGCTTATAGAATAGCCGTATGAAAGCTCTAAACATCTACGCAGGCCCTGCCGCCAAACTGCACATTGCCCAACACGGCCTGCACCCCCATGACGTGCGGGTGGTGCCCGCTGCGGCCGGGGGGCCCAAGGGGTTGATACTGGGGCCGCTGGACCGTTTTATCTTTGGCGACTGGCTCACGCAAAGCACGCAGGCAGTTGACTTGGTGGGTGCCAGCATCGGTGCCTGGCGCATGGCCACGGCTTGTTTGAACGACCCAGTTAAAGCCTTTGAACGGCTGGAGCACGACTACATCCACCAAAACTACGACGTAGAACCGGGCCGCAACTTCCCCCAGCCAGCCGAGATCAGCCGCAAGTTTGGCGAATCGCTCAGCGCGTTTTACGGTGGGCGGGTGAACGAGGTGCTACAGCACACGCGCTACCAGCTGCACATTGTCACCTCGCGCGGCCGCCACATCTTGCGCAAAGAGCACCCGCTGGCCACGCCGCTGGGCTACGCAGGCGCGTTTTTGTCCAACGCCGTGCACCGCAAGGCCATGGGCGCGTGGCTGGAGCGGGTGGTGTTTTCTGCGCCTGCGACCTCAGCAGCAGCCCAAGCAGCGCCAGCACAGCAGGGCGCGCAGCCTGGTGCAGGCGTGGCCGCGTTGCCCTTTGGCACGCAAGACTACCGCACCCGCCAAGTGCATTTAACGCAGGCGAACTTCAAGCCCGCCCTGCAAGCCAGCTGCTCCATCCCCTTTGTGCTGCAAGCCGTGCACCACATCCCCGGCGCACCACGTGGTGCCTACTGGGACGGCGGCATTACCGACTACCATTTGCACCTGAACTACAACGCCCCAAGCGGCATCGTGCTGTACCCGCATTTTCAAAAAGCCGTAGTGCCTGGCTGGCTAGACAAAGCCCTCAAACGGCGGCACGGGGCAACGCACTTTTTAGACCGCATGGTGGTACTGGCCCCCAATCCCGAGTGGGTTGCCACGCTACCCCGCGCCAAGCTCCCCGACCGCCAAGACTTCGCCTTCCACGGCCGTGATTTAGCCGCGCGGGTAGCGCAATGGACCACCTGCACCAGCGCCGCGCGGCAGATGGCGGATGAGTTTGCAGCATGGTTGGACAAACCTCACGCCGCTGCTGTCCAGGCTTTGTGAGCGTTGTTGAAA
The DNA here is from genome assembly GCA_043749385.1 of Polaromonas sp. GTDB lineage: Bacteria > Pseudomonadota > Gammaproteobacteria > Burkholderiales > Burkholderiaceae_C > JAAFIP01. The sequence continues at coordinate 5,024 of JAYVDN010000326.1, read as the reverse complement.
GCTACACGCCCACCGTTTAGCCCACCCTACCGAATGAACTGGCCTTCTTTGGAGACGATAGACAGGTCTACCAGGTCTGAGCCCGTGCGTCCATCCACGCCAAAGTTCACCGCGTAACCGCCCATATCGTAGTTGCGCAATGATTCCAGTGCGGTGGTTACTTTTTCTGGGGTCGGGTTGTCGCCTGCACGGCGCAGGGCCTCGACCATCACTTTGGCGGCAATCATGCCTTCCATGGTGTTGTAGGACGCTGTGAAGTTAGCTTTTTTAGCCAAATCGCGCAGATCCTTAGACACTGCACTGACGCCCGATTGCGGATAAGGAAACACCTGTGTAACGATGACGCCGCGAGCGTTGGCACCTAAATCTTTGATATACCCCTCAGAGCTCGTATTAGACAACGACACGAACTGGCTGTTAATGCCTTTGGCACGCATAGCGTTCAAGAGCGCTACGCATCCCTTGGCAATGCACAGACCCACGGTGGCTTGTGGTTTAGCCTGGAGCAGTTGCTCTACGGCGCCAGCCACATCGCTAGAGCCGCGTGGAATAGAGGCGCGGGCTACGGGTTTGAGTTTGCGCTCGGCCATGGCTTGGTCAAAACCCACCACCGCATCTTTGCCAAATGCGTCGTCGGTGTAGACCACTGCTAGTTGCGTAATGCCCTGCGCTGCAAGTTGGCCAATCGCTTTGGAGACCTCAGTTTGGTACGGTGGCCGCAGGTTGAACATGTAGCGGTTGGGCGGGGAATGCAAGACACGCGAACCACCCACCGGCCCAAGCAAAGGCATTCTCAGCTCGGTCAGCACTGGCAAGAGCGCCTCCGCATTGGAGGTGCCACGAGACAGCATTAAAGCCATCACTGTTTTGTCTTGCGCCAAGGTGCGGGCATTGTTGACAGTGCGGGTGGCATCGTAGCCGTCGTCCAAACTTTTGAGTTCTATTTTTCTGCCGCGTATGCCACCTTCGGCATTGATTTTATTAAAGTAAGCGACTGCTGCGGCGGTAGTGTCTTTTACTAGCGCAGACTGTGGGCCAGAAAAATCAGCCGTTTGGCCAATAACGATGGGCCCATTTTCGGCAAATGCAGCGCGTGTAGGCGCAATCAGGGCAGTCAACACCAAAGCGGTGCTGATCAAATTTTTAAATGCATGTGACATGTTTAATTTGAGAATAAAAATACAAGCTTGATTATGTATTTTTGAATTCTCAAACTGGGTAGCACGATCCCTAACAAATGTGAATTACTGCTTGAGTTGGAATTTTTAGCAATTCTCAATTGCGCCTTAAATGAGCGCTTTAGTTCGCTAGACCATTAAATCACTAACGAATAAGCTATAAAAAGTGTAGCAATTGACTATTTAACAAAGCGAGAGCAGAACAACCCAGTGCAGTCAATCTGCTGCCTAAGTACGCAACACCGCACTGTCACTCAACATCTGCGCATACTCATCCCGCGTGGCAATGCGCGGGTTCATCTTGTGGCAGTGGTCGGCCATCGCGCCGTCGATGATGCGCTCGTAGTCACCAGTAGTCACACCCATCGCAGCCAAGCCACTGGGCAAACCCAAACGTCGCGTCATGTCTGCCAGCGCCGGGGCTACGTCACCACCCGAGGCCAAGCCCATGGCCTGCGCCATGCGGGCCAAACGGTCTTCTTTTTGCACCGACTCGGCGGGCGCGTTAAAGCGCACTACGGCCGGCAAAAACATGGCGTTGAGGGTGCCGTGGTGCAGGCGCGGGTTCACGCCGCCCAGGCTGTGCGAGAGCGAATGCACGCAGCCCAGGCCCTTTTGGAAAGCCATTGCGCCTTGCATGGACGCGCTCATCAAATTGAAGCGCGCCTCTTTGTCTGCACCGTTTTGCGTGGCGCGCTCGATGTACTGCCAGCCCCGGCGCAGGCCGTCGATGGCGATGCCGTCGGCGGGCGGGTTAAACGGCGCGGCCATGAAGGTTTCCATGCAGTGCGCTATCGCGTCCATGCCGGTGGCGGCGGTCAGCTGGGGCGGCAGGCCCAGCGTCAAGTCGGGGTCGCAAATGGCGGTTTTGGGCACCAAGTGCCAGCTGTGAAAGCCCACTTTGCGGCCATCGTCCAAAATCAAAATCGCGCCGCGCGCGACCTCGCTGCCGGTGCCGCTGGTGGTGGGCACGGCGATGAGGGGGCACACCGCGTCGGTAATTTTGAGCGAACCGCCTTCGATGGTGGCATAGGTTTTGAGCGGGCCTTCGTGCGTGGCCAAAATGGCAATGCCTTTGGCACAGTCAATCGAGCTGCCCCCGCCCACCGCCACCAAGCCGTCGCACAAACCGGCCTTGTAGGCGGCTGCGCCTGCGCGCACGGCGGACTCTGTGGGGTTGGAGGGCACTTGGTCAAAGATGGCGTGGGGCGTGTTGCCCAGGGCGGCCACGGCTTTGTCCACAATGCCTGCGGCGCGCACGCCTGCGTCGGTAACGATGAGCGGGCGGGTGATGCCCACGCGCTGGCACTCGGCTTTGAGCAGGGCAATAGCGCCGTAGTCAAACTGGATTTGGGTGACGTAGTAGATGAAGGCCATGGTGTTTTATGCGTCTGCTTTCACGTTGGCGGCCTTGGCTACCAGCGCCCACTTTTGCTGCTCGGCCTTGATAAAGTCGGCAAACTTCTGGATGCTGCCGCCGCCGTCTTCTGCGCCGTACTGCTCCATTTTTTCTTGCACATCGGGCATGGACAGCACTTTGTTGATGTCTTCGTTCATGCGCTGGGCCATGGCGGTGGGCATTTTGCCGGGGCCCATCAGGCCGTACCAGACCGTGGCCTCAAAGCCGGGAAAGCCTGACTCGTGCATGGTGGGCACGTTGGGGTGTCCCTTGGCGCGTTTGAGGCGGGTTTGCGCGATGGCAATCGCTTTGCCGCTTTTGACATGCGGGGTGGCCGAGGTCATGGTTTCAAAGCAGTAGTTGACCTGACCGCCGATCAAATCGGTAATGGCGGGGCCTGAACCTCGGTACGGGATATGCAGGGCAAACACTTTGGCTTGCAGTTTGAACATCTCCAGCGCAAAGTGCTGGGCCGAACCGCCGCCTGCGCTGGCAAAGCTGATCTGGCCGGGCTTGGCTTTGCACAGGGCTACGATGTCTTGCACGGTTTTGCCGGGCTGGTTGGCGTTGCAGATCAGCATATTGGGCGTAACACCGACCATGCTGATGGGTGCGAAGTCTTTGTTGGCATCGTAGCCCAGCTTGATACCCGAGCCCGCGGCGTTGAGCGCGGGGCCCAGGGCGTGGCTGTTGATGTGGGCCATCAGCAGGGTATTGCCGTCTGCTGGCTGTTTGCTCACATAGTCAGCAGCAATCACGCCTGCGGCACCGGCCTTGTTTTCGATCACCACGGTGTTGCCCCACATCACTTGGAGCTTTTGGCCGACCACGCGCGCCAGCGCGTCGGTACCACCACCGGGCGGAAAGCCGACGATGATTTTGATCGGGCCGGTGGGCAGAGTTTGCGCTCGTAGCATGGGCGAATGCAAGGTGGCTGCGCCGGCTGCGGCTACGGTCAAGAGGGTTCGGCGTTGCATCGTCAATATCCTAAGAGTGGAAAGCGGGAATACCGCTATTGTCAGGTATATCGACGCGATGGCGACCACCAGGCCACTAGCGTAAGTACTGATTTTTGGCTTGATTATGGATCGTTTGCGGACGCATTTGGGAAGCCAATCATTTTGTACGCGCCCTCCAAAATCAACTCGCTACATTCGCGCTGCACATCGCAGAGGCATTATTCTTTGGCTGGCGGGCGGTTTACCGCATCACTGCTTGATTCGTTCGCAGGCGTTGGGGCGGTGCAGGGGGGTTGCGGCGGGGGGAAACACATTTTTTCACCATCCCATTGCTGGCCGCACCAGCAAACTCCTTGGGCATTGATCAAGCAAGTGCCCGTACCGCAGCAGCGTGAATCGTCATTGTTCATATTACGAAAATCAAATAATAGTAAAAGACCGGTGCAATAGACCGTTTGGCAACATGGACACTACGCCAAGTAGCATGCGTGGATTTAGCTGCCACTGAGGTAGTTGCTGGGAAAGAAATGCCGCTCCACCAGCTCTATCAAAATATGCAGCACTTTGATATGCAGCTCTTGCACCCGGTCTGCGTACTTGCCAGCAGGCGTGCAAATGGTGACGTTGCTCAGCTCCTCCAGCTCGGGGCTGGGCCTGCCAGTCAGCACGATCACTTTGACGCCCAGGCTTTGGGCTGTGCGCGCCGCTTGCAAGATGTTTTTACTGGTGCCGCTGGTGCTGAGGGCTACCAGGCAGTCGCCTGGGCGGCCATGGGCTTCGAGGTAGCGAGAAAAGACGTGCTCGTAGCCGTAATCATTGCCCACGCAGCTCATGTGGCTGGCGTCGCTCATGGCGGCAGCGCCCAGCGCGGCGCGGTCTTGGCGGTAGCGGCCCGTCAGCTCTTCGGCAAAGTGCATGGCATCGCACATGGAGCCGCCGTTGCCGCAGGAGTACACATGGCCTTTGGCGGTGAAGGTGTCGATCAGCACACCGGCGGCTTGCTCTATGTGGGCCAAGGTGCTGCCGTTAGCCAAGAGCTGGGTCAAGGCGGCGTGGGCCTCTTGCAGGCTGTGTTCGATGTGTTGGAGCATTACAAATTGTCAGGTTAGCCCACCATAGGGTCGATCAGGTGGCGCGTAGAGTACCTCTATACAAGGGCTTTTCATGGCCATCCAAGGGGTAAACCAGTCTACACGCAATGTGCTGGCAATGTCGTCCAAAATAATGCCGCTGGCCTCACGCACTGCGCACCATACCAGCTCAGAACAGTAAAACAGCTGGTTACTTGCAAAACCCCAGGGAAGGAAGCGGTAGGGCTTGCCTATGTGGCTGCGTGCAAAATCAATTGCCCCTTGGGCTTGCGGTGGGCTAAGCGCTTTGACGCGGCCATGCCATACGTGGGAGGCAGTGTGGTCGCTGTCGCTCAGCCAGGCTGCGTAGGTTTGAACGGCTACGCCCGCGCTGTTGGTGGGCGCGGCCAGGCCTGGC
>JAYVDN010000325.1:0-6344 GCA_043749385.1 Polaromonas sp. | reverse complement strand
CAAGTGCTTATTTTATTCAACGAGTAACTGGGTCTGCGCTCAAATGAGGCACAGTATTTACTTATAAAGTATCAGCACCGAAAATGTAACTCACGTATTTGAATGCGTTGTGCGTTGGCGCACAGACGCCACCATGGCTCTATTGATATAAATCAAGTAAGGCCGCGATTGAGAATCGTATTCTCTATCCCGCCGAAGAAAGGCGAGTACTTCCGTCCTTATGCGCACTGCAGAACTTTCCGAGGGTGCAAACCATGCAATACAAATCAATTATGTGCAAATACGATGCGGTGGAACTTTTGACGCGTGACCAAGCCGTCATCACGCAACTGTTCCAGGACTATGAACGGCTATTGCCGCTGCAAGGCGCTGCCGCACGCAAGGCAGAAATAGTCGCACAGCTTTGTTTAGTGCTAACAGTTCACGCCCGGGTGGAAGAGGACATCTTCTACCCTGCTGTGTTGAATGCCTGTGGACCTAAAGCCTTCACAAAACAAGTATTAATGGACCACGTTGGCGCGCAGGAGTTGGTGGCGAGGCTGCTGAAGATGCGACCCGGTGATACGGACTACGACGCTACTGTGGCCGTTCTGAACGCTTATATAGCACCACACATGATTAATGAGCGAGAGTGCGTGTACCTGAAAGCGATCAGCGCCGGTGTCGATATGGCCATGCTGGGACAACAAATACACCTTCGCCAAAAAGAGTTGTACGAGAACTTGGCCCAGCACGTCTCTCGTTTACCCATAAACGACGGGTCGGCGCTGCCGTTGGCAACCAACGTCGTGGTTGGTTAGGGCGCATCACCAGGGCGATTCTGCGAGTTGCGCACCAATGAGTTAAACGCCTCGGCCCATATTCCAGACGGCATGTTGGAAATCACTTTGGAAAGCAATGGTACCAACAGCCCAGAGAGCACAACGGGCTTGGATACCCACCGCCACGGGCGACTCCAAGCCAGTAAACCGCCAAGGGCGAAGGCGCCCGCCACTAGCGCCCATGGATGGCGCCGAGCCGTGGGTTGAAGCACCGCTTTTACGGCATCCGCTGCCGCTGAAGCGACAGCGCGAAGCGGTTGTTTAGACCACCATATGTTCATCGCGTGGATTAGCACCGCACCGCCTGGCACGGATTTTAGGCCGTCTAGCCAGTGCGCACTTTGACCCGTCGCTCTTCGCTGGCGGGCAGAATTTTCGGACCGCATACTGTCTTGCATGCATTGGCGTATGCACGCTCTGGATAAGTTTAGCCGCGCTACAGCCGTGTCAGGCACGGCGTCCAAGCCATCCGCATAAGCAGTGTTCAAACCCTTGTCATGGGCATCTGTGGATTGACCAGCGGTGCCCGTCACATGTTGACCTCACGCAGCATGGTCAGATCAGCATTTACCTGCTCTCGGATCGTGCTGAAGGCATTTGTCTCTGCGTGGCTACGCGCGTAAACAATGCATGCTGCGGCTAAAGTCAAGGGTAGCAAAGGTGCCACTAGTAAAGCCCATGGGGCTTGGATTTGTGACGCAGGGATGACTGCCCAAAGCATTAATGCGACGCCTGCTAACACTGCTCCCACCCCCAAACTACATAGCGCAATAGCCATCAGAAGCGCACGCCGCTTCCATAAAGCCGAGATGTACTTGGCCTCAGACGTTACAAGCTCGCCATAAGCCTCTGCGTGGTCGAACAGCAATTGCGGTTTTGTCGCAATCAGTTGAAGTAAGGGGTGCATCGCCAGGCATCGGTTAGATGGGTTCCGCCAGCTCAGTGCCGATGGCTTGAGCGGCTAACCAAGCTCACCATCGCCATCAAAGCAGCCCCAGTAGCTGCGGCAATCAGCATCGACTTCATTGGCTCTTCTTTAATGTACCCAGCAGTCTTTTCAGACATGCGGTGAGCATTCTCACGCATTTGCAAGGACGTGTCGCGAACGCTTTCGACCGCGCCGTTAACGGCACTTTGTGTCGCCTTGACTGCGTGATCCGCAGACGTGGCTGCTTGGTCTGCAAATTGTGAGGTTTTCTCTAAAAATGAATTGGTACTCATGACATATCCTTGGCGAGTGGGTTAAATAGAAACGTTAAAAATACTCAAACTAGCTTTTCTTGATGAGGCCGAAGAGGAAGCTTGCGATAGCTAGCACGGCAAAAACAAAGAAAAGAATTTTTCCGATCCCGACGGCGCTAGCTGCGATACCCCCGAAGCCAAACGCAGCGGCTATCAGGGCTATTACAAAAAATACAACGGCGTAATGCAGCATGGATATGCTCCTGTGTAGTTTGAACTTATACCGGTCGAACGGCACCTGTCGCAAATTTCTTTGCGATAAACTAATTGTGAATCTGGACAGCATGTTTTTCTATCGGCTGCCTTGCCGTATCTTTGTCAGCCAGCCGAGTAACTCTGCGTAGGAAATTTCTGACGCATCAGGCACCTAACTGTAATGACTAGCGATGTCTACATTTGACTCTGGCAAGGTAGCTTGAATCTCAGTGCCACGGCCAGGTGCAGACACGATGGTCAGGGCGCCGCCCTCTGCTTCTACCCGAAATCGCATTCCAACGAGACCGTACGCGGACTTAGGTTTTAGCGTTGCGTCGAAGCCAACGCCATCATCACGTACCGAGATAAAAACTTGACCACGGTGGCTTGTCAATTTAACCCATACCTGAGTGGCTTTAGCATACTTACTGATGTTGGTGATAGATTCCTGGATCAGTCGGTAGACCACCAACTCCGTTGACGGTTTTAGTTTTACAGCCTCAAGTTCACAGTGCACGCGTACATCGGTTCGCTGAGCAAATTCTCTGGCCAGGATTTCGAGCGTCGTTACAAGACCCAAGTTACTCAGCGCCGAGGGACGAAGATCTTCAATAATACGTCGTTTGAGCGCAATACCGCCGTTGAGTGCTTCGACCAAATGGCTAAGGCGCTCCATAGCTTCTGGCGCAGTATTGCCCAGGCGTGATTTAATTCTTGCAGCATCCAGTTTGGCCGACGTGAGTAATGCACCAAGTTCATCGTGCAAATCCCGCGCTAAACGGCTGCGCTCGTCTTCGCGGGCTGTTTCCAAGTGCTGAGTCAATTCCGTCAGCTGCTCTGTCCGTTGGCGCACCTGAACTTCTAAGCGATCACGCTCTGCCTGCATACTACGGCTTAGCTCTAGCTGATGCCGGTCGTGGGCAGCCAGCTGGCGAAGATATAGAAATAGGGCCAACAGACTGATCGCACTTAGGAGTGCTATGCCCAAGCGGCTAATCAAGAGAGTGCGGTAGATACTCAGTCGCCCTTGGGCTACCTTTTTTGACTCGTAGTCTAGCAATTGAGCGGCTTGCACGCGAATCGCGTCCATCTTTTCTTTGCCTAGTCCACTTAATATTATTTGCTTGCTAGCCTCGGTTTTACCTTCATCGAACAGGCGGACAGTCATTGCCAGCTCTGACAGTTTTCCCTCTGTTAGATTGTGCAACAAAACAATCATGCTTTTAGCATGTGCTTCGTCTTGGTAGTGTCCATCTAGCAAGTAAAACGCAGCGTCAATGTCCTTGAGAGCTGCCACGTAGGGCTGCAAGTACTCGTTTTTGCCAGTCAGCAGATAGCCTCGCTGACCCGTCTCCGCATCGACGATACTCAAGGTTAAGCGTTGAATGGCGACCCGCGCTACGGCCATCTCACCAACATCATCGAGCTGACCCACCGACTGCCAGTAGGATCCTTCGCTGATGAAGACCATCGCAGTCATGGCGACGCAGGCCATCGGAAAAACAATGGGACTGCGTTTGAGATGTTTAAGAAACTTCATCTTTACTCGAAGGGCATAAGTGTGGGATCATGCGGTATGAAACGATACTACACACCATGATTAGAATTGCAATTGTTGATGACCACGCCATGGTGCGCGCTGGCTTGCGCCAATTTTTTTCTGACCAAATAGATTTTTCTGTTGTGGCGGAAGCTGCCAATGGCAGGCAGGCGCTTGACATTGTCCGCAAAGGCGAGGTGGACGTTATTTTGATGGATATATCTATGCCAGACCAAAGTGGCGTAGATGCGTTGATAGCAATTAAGGCACGCTCGCCTGACTTGCCCGTGTTGATCCTCAGCGGCTTCCCAGAGGAGCACTACGCCACTACCATGCTGCGCCAAGGTGCCAGCGGTTATTTGAACAAAGACTGCGATCCTGCAGAAATCGTGACAGCCATACGCACCGTGTGCCGAGGGCGCAAATACATTACTGCGAGTGTGGCTGAGCGCTTGGCGGACAGCCTGAGCAGTGGGAGCGATATGGCACTTCATGAGCATTTGTCAGAAAGGGAACTGCAGGTTTTTCTACGACTCGCAAAAGGCGAGTCCATTGGCAATATGGCTGTGGGCATGTCGCTGAGCGTCAAGACTGTAAGCACCTATCGCACTCGCGTGATGGAAAAAATGAAGCTTGAGTCCAACAGCGACTTAACCTACTATGCCCTCAAGAATGGCCTGATACAGTAGGGGGTGATTAATTAAGCGCGCTTAAAGCGCCGCTGCCGGTTTCGCCCGCTGCAAGTCGCCCGCAGTAAGCGATCAGATCATCAATTTCGTTGGATTTGTCAAACACGCGATCTGCGCCCAGCTCCAAGCATTTTCTTCGGATGTCGCTCGTCGCGTAATTGCTGAATACCGCTACGTTATGCCTTTGAAGCAACGCGTTAGTCGCCTTGAGTACGCCAAGCCCTGAACCGCTCTTTAAAAATATATCTACGATTACCAGATCGAAATGATTGCCTGGTTGTGACAGCCAGTGGACCGCCGAATTTTCATCCTCAGCCGTACCCACAACTGTAACTGGCGCGAGCTCTTCCAAGGCGGCGATCAAGCTTTCGCGGATGACCGGACTGTCCTCGACAACGTAGGCCTTGATCTTATGCATGGATTGCAATTCTTCCTTTTGGTCATGGCGCGCACTGTGCACGCTGGGTGACCGTATGTTCTGCTAAAACACTTGTTCGCGGCTGCAGCCGCTTGATGCAGTAGTGTAATTGTAGAGTATGCCCCCTAAATACAACTCTTGCGATGGGTGGTTGCGACAACTGTTTGTCAGACATATCCTACGACGCGCGTGCCGCCCAAGGGCGCGACATATAACGTTTTGATACTGCCATGATCTTTGATGTGGCGTCGCTGCTGCCAGGATCCACCATGCGCTCCCCTTCCGGATCGGGCGGTATCGCTGCTGGAACGGGCCCCTCGTCGGGATCAACAGGCAGGTGTGCCGGGTCTGGGTCATCCGGATCTTGGATGGGGGTGCTATGACGTTTTCGGGGGGTGTGGCTGAGCATGGGAATCTCCTGTGGACACCGAAACTATCTCTTATGGTGTAGTTTACGTATCCCAGACAACACCTCATTGCGCTGTCAGCCAACGCCACTTCCTAACCTCAGTGTCTCCCAGTGTGCGTAATCGCACAGACACCGTAGGGTGTTTTACAGAACATCCAAACGTACCCATCACGCAATAGAGGAAATCATCATGTTTTCAATCCACACCCGTCGCCGTTTCATTGAAATGGCCCCTTTAGCAGGCATCGCCGCGCTGGCGGCCTGCTCACCTCCACCACCCAAACCAGCATCTAATCCGGTAACCCCGCCCACTACCGCACCCCAACCTGCACCCGCGGCTGACCCGGTTCCTGCCAACGTCACCGCCGGCGCTCCAATGCTGGACGAAAAAGACCCCCAGGCTATCGCTTTAGGCTATGTGCAGGACCACGCCCGTGCCGATAAAGCCAAGTTCAGCACGTACATCACCGGCAGCCAGTGCAGCGGGTGCGTCTTGTACCAAGGTAAAACTGGGGACGCCACTGGCGGATGCACACTTTTCCCAGGAAAGAACGTGACAGCACAGGGCTGGTGTAGTGCTTGGGCAAAAAAGGGCTAAATGGGTAAGCTGGATTTGTCCTAACCAGTCCTGTTTATTGGTTTGCATTAACGAGGGCTGGTGCGGTTGAATTCTTCATCGAGCCTTGGTGCGCCAAAGTGGCCGCCAGCGCCTTGAGATTTATCAATATGCAATCCGCTGCGCCGGTATATGCTGAGTTTTCGTCACCTCATATAAGGAAGTTTATGTCACACTACCACGCAGTTGTTTGGCTCGATCATGCACAGGCACATGTGATGCATGTAAGCCCCGATGACGTAGAGAAATCTATCGTATACCCAACCCAGGCGCACCAACACTTGCACATGAAAAGTGGAACCCTGGGTTCTGGGCGTCACGACGAAGATCAGGTCTATTACCACGCTATTGTTGAGGCCTTAAAAGGTGCGACAGAGATATTAATAGTGGGACCTGCTTCAGCAAAACTGCAGC
>JAYVDN010000324.1:0-2725 GCA_043749385.1 Polaromonas sp. | reverse complement strand
TCAAAGCTAAGGCAATCGCACCGCTGCCAGTACCCATGTCCAATACTTTCAGCACGCTGGTTGCGGTATCAAAAGTGAGCGCCCACTCTACCAAGGTTTCCGTATCGGGGCGGGGCACCAAAACACGTTTGTCGACCAGCAAATCTAGCCCAAAAAACGGCTTGCTGCCCACGATGTAGGCCACTGGCTCACCATTGAGGCCGCGCTGGCAAAAGCCATTGAAGGCGAGGGCGGCTGGCTCGCTCAGCTCTTCATCGTCATGGGTGATGAGCCAAGCACGGTCAGCCTGCGAGCGGCCGAGCGCGTGCAGCATCAGCAACTGGGCGTCTAGGCGCTCAATGCCAGCTGTGATTGCGGTATGGAGGTGAAATTGGATGTTCAAATTGCTATAAAAATAATAGCTGTTTAGGCAATAAATATGCCGGCTAGAGTGCTATTTTATGCCAAAAAAGCCAATTCAGAATGCTTTTGAGTTTAGCATGCCGTGTTTAAGGCCAAGGGCCTTGATCTAAGCAATTTTCTACGGCCAATTGGCCAGCTGCAGCGTTGTTTTTGATGAACACTTGGCTAGAGGGCGAGACACCGTAGCTGCCGTCGTCGCACTGCACACTTTGGGTGCTGCCGATTACGATAACGGTTCCGGGTTTGACGGTGCAAGCGGTCAAACGGTTGAGCGCGCTCCAGTTGGGGCAGATGCCGTAGTCTTGTCGGTAGGCGTCTCGCGAGCCGCTGGGCCGGGTCAATGCCCACCAACTGCCATATTGTGAGGCCGCGACCTGGCCATCCCATAGGCGGTATACCTGCAGCGGCTGGTTGATTTTGAATGTTTTACCTGCACAAATACCGCCTTTGAGCGATGCGCCCAAGGCCAGCGCCAGCATCGCAGGGTCGTTCACCACGGTGGCTTCTGGCAAGGCGTCGACCTGGTTCAGCATGCATACTTGGCCGTCTATGCTGACAGCTTGGGTGGCACCGGACATTTTCGTGACGCTGCTGCAGGCGCTCAGACTAGCCAGTAGCAAGGCGCAGCATAGGCTTTTGTATAGGCGTAGCATGGGGGAAGGCGCGTCACGTCCTCTCAGACCATTGCACCCCGCCGGTCGCCCAGTTTTGGCGTGGAATATCGAAGAGCACCACATCGACCGAGTCTGGCTTTGAGCCCAGGCTCTCAACGGCGGCTTGGGTCAGGGCTTTGACTAAAGCGGTTTTTTGCTCTGGCGTGCGGCCTTCTAACAGTTCTACGCGGATGGTTGGCATATGGTTTTTCCTATAAATGGTGTGTGGGGTGATGCAAATTTTGAGTCAGAATGAAGATTATGACCAACTCTAAAGATTCAGCGCCAGATTCAGTGCCATCGTACACGCCAAATGCGGGCAATTCAATGAGCGCTTTGCGGGGTTTCGCTTGGTTGTTAGCACTTCAAACCGTGGGTGAGCTGGCTGTGAAGCAATCGGGACTTGCTGTACCTGGCCCCGTTTTGGGCATGATTTTTTTGTTGATAGCGCTGCGTTGGCCCAGTGTGCAAGTAGCTGTGGCCAGTTGTGCTGAGTTTTTGCTGGCTCATTTGTCTTTGCTTTTCGTGCCCGTTGGCGTTGGGGTGATGACGCATCTGGGTATCTTCAATGATTTTGGCTGGCAGATCGCTGTTGTCTTGGTGTTGTCAACTTGGGTTGGCTTGTGGGTGACGGCGCTAGCGCTGCGCTGGTTACAAGAACGAAAAGCTTGAAAAGATCAAAAAAAGTTAAAGATTAAAAGGTTAAAGAGTCCATGCTAGATTTTGTTGAACTTTGGGTTTATCTGACTTCTGGGCCGCTGTTTGGCTTGACGGCCACCGTGGTTGTCTACGTGCTTGCCCATGCGCTGTATGTGAAATTTAACTACGCGCCTTGGGCTAATCCTGTGTTGTGGTCGGTGCTGTGCATTGCGTGTGTGCTGTTGGCAACTGGCATCAAATACCCCGTTTATTTTGCGGGTGCGCAGTTTATTCATGTCTTATTGGGGCCCGCAGTGGTTGCCTTGGCTTGGCCGATGTGGCAGCGTAGGCATGCGTTGCTGCAAGCATGGCGCAGCTTATTTTTAGCAGCGTTTTTAGGTGGTATCGCTGCTGTGGGGAGCGCATTTTTACTAGGCAAGTTGTTTGGTCTACCCATGGCGGTACTGTTGTCCATGGTGCCCAAGTCCGTTACAGCACCCGTAGCCATGGGCGTAGCACAGCAAATTGGTGGAATTCCTGCTTTGGCCGCTGTTTTTGCCGTGTTGACGGGCATGGTAGGAGCGATCAGTGGCAAATATATTTTCGATTTTTTGGGTATTCGTACAGATCAATCAGGCTGGATTCAGCGTGGTTTTGCGCTGGGAACTGCCGCGCATGGCATAGGCGCTGCGCGCGCGATGCAGGTCAATTCGGATGCGGGCGCGTATGCCGGTTTGGCTTTGGCTATACAAGTACTTATTGCGTCTGTCTTGATTCCCTTGTGTGCGTCCTTGTTACGCGGGGTTTTCTGAAATCACCCTTGTCTGAAAGAGCCTGAGCAGCGTTTGTTTACTCTGCCCTGACGATTTTCCGCTTTCACTAATCTTAAGAGAAGCCATGTTGAACGACACGATGCAAGACCAGATAACCGACGCTCAAGCCCTGCTTGGCAGCAGCTCAGAGCGTCACACCGCCACCCGCCGCACCGCGCTGAAGGTAGCGCTGGGCGTGGGTTATACCGCTGCAGCCGG
>JAYVDN010000323.1:0-1636 GCA_043749385.1 Polaromonas sp. | reverse complement strand
TGAGCAAGCCAGCTTTGGCGCAGCGGTGTCCGACATCAGCGCCATCGGCGAGCCGAGCGATTTTGATGTGCTTTTAAAAGGTGCGGTGGTGGCGCATATCCGTTGGCCTCTGTCGGGTGTGCATAACCAAATGAATGCGCTGGCTGCGATAGCGGCGGCCCAGCATGTGGGCGTGTCGGTCCAGGCAGCAGCCCAAGCGCTGGAGGTATTTCAAAACGTCAAGCGGCGCATGGAGGTGCGCGGCGCGGTGAGCGGTGTGACGGTGTACGACGATTTTGCACACCACCCGACCGCCATACGGCTGACACTGGACGGACTGCGCAGACAACTAGATGCCAGCCCCGCCACGCGCGGGGCCCGCATACTGGCCGCGTTTGAGCCGCGCAGCAACACGATGAAACTGGGCACCATGAAGCAGCAACTGCCCTGGAGCCTGGAGGCTGCCAATTTTGCTTTTTGCCACACAGGGGGCTTGGACTGGGACGCTGCGCAGGCGCTGGCACCGATGGGCGAGCGTGCGCTGCTAGCCGATTCGGTAGACACCTTGGTAGCGCAAGTGCGCAAGGCAGCGCGCGCTGGTGACCATGTGGTGTGTATGAGCAATGGCGGCTTTGGCGGCGTGCATGCCAAACTGCTCGATGCCCTGAAAGCCCAAGACGAGCGCTAACGCCTGCCTTGCAGCATAAAGGGCGCAGGTGCTGTGCGGTCTTGCTCCGCATCAGAGCGGCGCTGGACATATCCACCCATCACAGGCGGCACCGATGCGGCATGCGAAAAGTTGCTGGTAACGATGTCGCTGTTAGGCGGCAGGCTACTCTGGTCACCTATGGGTGAGCGCGCCGTGTCAATATTGCCAGCGGAGGCTTTCTTGGTGGTGATAGCGCCTGTGAAATACAATGCCGCCAAGGTGCGCGCCAAGGCGATTTCGGACAATTCGGTAGCCGCCTGTAGGTCGGCAAATGTTCCCGCAGCGGTGCTCAAGGCACGCAAAGCCACTAAATGTTCGTCACGCACCCAGCCGGTAGGCAGTTGAGGCAAGCGGCGCAGATAGATGGTGTGCTTGCGGTACCGTGAGGGCAGCGCATCCTCCGTGGTGCGCACGGCATAGGTCCACATCAGCTGGGCTATGGTCATGCTGACGAAACCGTGGGGTACGTCTGCAGCACGGGGGGGGCGGTGCATCCAAATAGCATCTTCAAAATCTACCGGGCGCGCGATAGGCAACAAGGCCGCTGTCCAGTTGATAAAGTTCACCACCGACAGCAGCTTGCCGTGCTGGTCCAGCACATGGAAAACACCCTTGGACAATTCAGCTTCTCGCTTCACCAGCTCACTGCCCAAAGTAAACTGGGCGCGCAAAGGGCGCAGCCAAGCCTCAAAGCGTTGCAGAGCAATGCGCATGAGCTCAGGCGAGCGAAAGTTCACCACCTCAGCGGCTTCGATGCCTTCTGGCATAGGCTCGGTAAAGGCAATGGGGCGCGATATTTCTGCCGGATTGAGCGAAATGCTGGGCTGGTGCGCCAGCAAGGTGTTCACCCGCACAGCGTTGCCATGCAGGCGCTCCACACTGCGGCCATTGATGCACCAGGCATCGGCGTGTTCAAACTCCACCAGCTCCCAGCGCGGCCAACCCTCG
>JAYVDN010000322.1:0-4657 GCA_043749385.1 Polaromonas sp. | reverse complement strand
TCGCTCACGTCGGCCAAGTCAATGTCAAACTCTTTCTTGCCTTTGAGGAGCGAGAGCCCTTCAGCCAGCGCCGCCATCATGCCGTACTCAATGCCGTTGTGAACCATCTTGGTAAAGTGCCCCGCACCCGCAGGCCCGGCGTGCAGCCAGCCCACCGTAGTGCTTTGCGCCAGCGCCTCCAAGTAGGGTTGCACATGACCCAGTGCCGCCTTCGAGCCGCCCACCATCAGGCAGTAGCCGTTGGCCAAGCCATGCACCCCGCCCGACACGCCCGCGTCCATGTAGTGCAAGCCCAGCGCCTCGGTGTGCGCAGCGCGGCGCACCGAGTCTTTGTAGTTGCTATTGGCCCCGTCCACGACCGTGTCGCCCGG
The DNA here is from genome assembly GCA_043749385.1 of Polaromonas sp. GTDB lineage: Bacteria > Pseudomonadota > Gammaproteobacteria > Burkholderiales > Burkholderiaceae_C > JAAFIP01. Next base: position 4,286 of record JAYVDN010000322.1, on the reverse strand, counting down.
GCTCAAAAGTGCTTGCAGCTGGGCAAGCGTGGCCTCGGTCGCATCGCCCGCCGGCAACATCATCCACACGATGCGCGGCGCGGCCAGCTGGGCCACCATGCCTGCCAAACTGGCTGCGGCTGACAGGCCCGTTTCTGTGGCCACGCTTTGCGTGACTTGCGGGTCTTGGTCAAGCAATACGAGTTGTATGTCTTTAGTAGCCAAGCGCCGCGCCATATTGCCGCCCATTTTGCCCAGGCCAATCATGCCGAAGTGTGGTGTATTCATGGGCGGAATGATAGCGCACCAGCTTCGCCCAATGTGTCCCGCGTTGGCAGCAGATATGGCAACGGGCGACACTGCCCATCAAATATATTACTATGTATTTTATAGCTGCTCCCGCGATATTCTATTGGGCTACAGGCCAATTAAGCATATAAACTAGCAGCCTAACAGGCAAAACCATGACACCCCAAGCACCCACCACCACCCTGCGCAAACTCACGCCGCAAGACCACGCCCGCTGGCAAACCCTGTGGGACGCCTACACCCGCTTTTATGAGCGCGAGCCCCACCCCGCCATCACCGCCCACCTGTGGCAGCGCATCCACGCCGCGCAGCAGAGCGGCGCAGCAGCCGCCCACGGCAGCGTGCACGCCATAGCCGCCGTGCACACCACCGCCAGCGGCCAAGAGCACATCGTCGGCATAGCCCACTACCTTCCCCACGAAAACACCAGCCAGCTCACCCCCGTGTGCTACCTGCAAGACCTCTACGTAGACCCCACCGCCCGCGCCAGCGGCGTAGGCAGGCAAATCATCGACTGGTTGATCACCGAGTGCAAACAACAAAACTGGTCCGCCCTCTACTGGAACACCCGCGAGACCAACTACCGCGCCCGCGCGCTGTACGACAAGTACACGCCGCAGAGTGGGTTTTTGGTTTATCGGATTAAGGGGCCGTTTTAAGAGTAGGCATCCCCATCAAATGAGCCGATAATTCGCACGAACCAGTCTTTTAGCGGACCAAAGGCGTGCCCATCGTGAACATTACTTTCACTATAGATGACCAAGTTGCAAAGCACTCCGCCGAGGCTGCGCAAAAAATGGGCAAAAGTCTTGACCAAGTCGTATTGAGTTACTTGGAACGGCTAGCAGGCACCACCCAGCATGATCAGGAGTGGGCACAGTTTGAGCAAAGCTGCCTGACATCCGGCGGCAAACTCAACGGCTGGAAATTTAACCGCGATGAAGCGAACGAGCGATAGGCGATATTGAAATGCCCACATTCCATGCGCAACAACCAGTGCCTAAACACCCGTATAACGCTGAAACTTATTGCGCTCTGCTTGACGAAGCCGAAAAAGGTTTGGCTGATATAGCAGCAGAACGCAGCAGCGATGCCCGCGCCAGCATATTGGCCATAGAAACGCGACGCAGCGCGTCGGGAATTCGGAACGCACCGCGTACCGAATCAATCACGGAAAGTTAACAGGATTGAACGATCGGCAGTGAAATCAATTGTTAGCCGCTAGCGATCTTCTGGAGATATGCCCATGACAGCCAAAACCAAGTACAAAACTGATGCCTTTGAGGCGATTCACACCTCAGTAGCTGCGCTACAGAAAGTGGGGGTCATAGATGCCATCACCATGCGCAAATTTGATGCATCCTGCTTGGCAGTGCCTGCCAGTCTGAAACCCACCCAAATCAAACGCATTCACCAGAGCGCGCATGTCAGCTAACCCGTGTTTGCCAAGTACCTCAACACCAGCGAATCAACCATTAAAAAGGGAAAGCTGGCAGCGAACAACCCAGTGGCATGGCGCTGAAGCTGCTGTCGGCGGTGCAGAAGCGTGGGTTGGCGGTGCTGGCTTGATGAAGTGACATCCCTGTATCAAGATAGGTAAGACCAAATGAAACATCCGAAGACAGGTGATCAACGGACCGAGTAACTTAAAGAAGTCTGTTCCACTTGGTACTAAAGCCTAGATTCTTGGCAAACGCAAATGGATCGCATGACAGTACGCCAAGATCTTTGCAGACATCAGGTAAATGGCGATTTTGTCTTTTCTTTGACGGTTTGGATACCTCCACCGTAACCACACATCTATTCTTTGCATGCGTCAACGCATAAGCAACTAGAAATGGATCACGTCCAATATATTCAACCTCATCATCTGATAAATCAGGCGCGTAGCCTTTAGACACGACCTTTTGTAGGCTCACTAAGTCCACCTCCTCCTCAAGGACGAGCGCGTTTTTGTTAGCATCCTCCCGGAACCAAGCAAATAAAAGATCTTTTTCTAAATCTTTTGGGCCGTCTTTAATTTCTTCAAATATTTCTATCGGAATTTTTACGTGCCCGTTTTGTCCCATGTGCCTCAATCAATCCCAGTATTCAGGCACTCTATCGACTGGATAGTAAGAGTTGTTTGCTGTAATCAGAACACTTGCGTCTAAAAGATAAAGCATCAAATGGCGCTCCCTGCGCCAGCGCTCAAAGCCGTACGAGATAAATCAATCAAAAGCGGATACACGCTGCGCGGTTTGACACCCAATACACGAGCTGCTTTAACAGGCGATAACACACCTGAATTCACTGCACGATCAGCGAAGTCAAGTAATGCTCGACCAAGCCTGTGCCTACGCACAGCGTAATAAGACACGGCACTTTCTTTTTCTTTGCTTTCGATTTTTTTCTTTGCCTTCTCGCTAATCCACATCTCACGAAGACGTGAATCGATTTTTTGCCACATCTCACGCTCAATGACACCAACTCGGAAAAGCTTGTACGCCACCATTGCACGACTAATATGACGCTCTTTCGCGAAAGCGGCAATAGAGTTGATCAACACATCTATTGGTTGTGTCTTATCAACCGAAATTGCAATCAATTCGGATTTGGGTAATAAAAACTCCCCAGCAACTTCGTTGCAAAACTGTTCAATTTTGCTTTCATTTATCGAACCACTCGCTCCGCTGATGCCAGTTGCACCAAGAAAAAGATGCGCAATTTCGTGCGCTAAAGTGAACGACCAAGCGGTCTGTGCATCCTGATCGTTGATTACGATAAATGGAGCAATAGGGTCTGCAATCGCAAAACCTCGAAACGCTTCCACCGGAATTGCAGTATGGTGACTACCTAAGTTACCCGCTAGCAAAACAAAAATTCCTTGCTCTTCGGTTTTTTGACGTAAAAAGGCAAATGCAGTTTCAGGCTTAGGTTTTTTACGAAACTGGGACAAGTCAAACTGTAGTGCCTTATTAATTGCTGACACTACTTGCTGGACACCATTTTCAAGTCGTACTGAACCAATTAGAGCAATGGGCTCAAAATCCTCTTCTTCCAGAGTGGATCGCACCAGACTTTGACGGGTCCGTAAATCACGAATGAGCGCATCCAGCAAAGCATCTGAGGCTACGGTGCGATCCGCTGAAACCGTGCGAAAGTCCTCGCCTCGATCACCTTTCTTGGGCGGCGTTGGAAGATAAAACGTCAATAAAGATCGGTGGTATTGCTTGGCCATTTTGGCAACCAAAGGCCGGGATGCTGGTTCTTCACCCGACTCTATTGCCAACAGTCGCTTAATGGTGGTCAATCCAAATGCACGAGCAGCATCCTCCAAGCTTAGCCCGGCGGTTTCTCTGGCCCATCGAAAAATTTCTGGATTGGAAAGCGGCATTTCTAGTTCATAGTCTTCTACGGTGTCCGTAGAGATACAAATTAAATCACATTAGGACTTTAACTTATCTCATCAAAGCCTCAATTTCACTAACTCCCACTGGCACCCCCCGCGAAATCAATTCGCAGCCCTTGTCATTCACCACCGCATCATCCTCAATCCGAATGCCGATGTTGTGAAACTTCTCGGGCACGCCTGCTGCGGGGCGGACGTAGATGCCGGGTTCGATTGTCAAGATCATGCCTGCGCGCAGGATGCGGCTGGGGCGGTTTTTGATGAGCTCGTTGCTGAGTGGGTCTTTGCGTTCTGTGGTGTTGGCCAGCTCGCTGAGTTCGTTGTAGCCGCCGCAGTCGTGCACGTCCATGCCTAGCCAGTGGCCGGTGCGGTGCATGTAGAACTGGAAGTAGGCGCGGGTGTCGATGACGTCTTGTGCGCTGCCGTGTTTATCGCGGCTCAAAAGCCCTACGTCGAGCATGCCTTGGGCCAGCACTCTGACGGCTGCGTCGTGGGGGTCGATAAAGCGTGCCCCGGGTTTGGTAGCGGCTGCGGCTGCCTCCTGGCTGGCTAGCACCAGTTCGTACAGTTCTTTTTGGGGGCCGGTGAATTTGCCGTTGGCGGGGAA
>JAYVDN010000321.1:0-11248 GCA_043749385.1 Polaromonas sp. | reverse complement strand
CAAGTGGCCAAAGTGCGCGAAGGCATTGAGGCCGATATGGCGAAAAAAATCGTCAAAGTGCTCAAAGACAGCAAAATGAAAGTGCAAGCCAGCATCCAGGGCGAGAGCGTGCGCGTGACGGGTGCCAAGCGGGACGATTTGCAGGCGGCGATGGCGTTGATAAAAAAAGACATTGAAGATATTCCGCTCACGTTCAACAACTTTCGCGACTGATACCGTTGCGCTGAAATATTTGCCTGACGCACGTGTGTAACGCGACGCTCCAAGTATCCACTGGCCCCTTCATTACAAGGTTGACATGCCGTTTACCCTCAAAAAAGCTCTATTTTTTATAGCTGCTCTCGCTTCATTCCAGGGGGCTCAAGCCCAATCGGTTGCCTTAAGCGGGGTGATGGGCAGCAAAGCACTGCTAGTGGTCAATGGCAGCGCCCCCAAGGCGGTGGCGGCAGGCGAAACGCACCAAGGCGTGAAGGTAGTCAGCGTGCTGGGCGAGCAAGCCACGCTGGAGATCAAAGGCCAACGCAGCACCGTACGCGTAGGCGATGCGCCGGTAAGCCAAGGGGCACAGCCGGGCGGTGCCAATGGCAGCAAAATAGTATTGCCCATGGGCAGCGGTGGCCACTTTTATGCGCAGGGTTTGGTCAATGGCAAACCGATTCGGTTCATGGTGGACACCGGCGCCACCACGGTGGCTTTGGGGGTGAGCGATGCCCAGCGCATGGGTATCGACTACCAAAAGGGTTTGGCTGTGCGCATGGGCACCGCCAATGGCATCGCCCAAGGCTGGAAGATCAAGCTCAGCACCGTAAAAATTGGCGATGTGGAGGTCTATGAGGTAGACGCCATCGTCGGCCCCGACATGCCTTTTGCACTGCTGGGCAACAGCTTTTTAGGCCGGTTTAACATGAACAAAACCATCGACCAGATGGTGTTGGACAAGCGCAATTAGCTTGGTCTGCTTGGTTAAAGCTGCTTGGTTAAAGCTGCTTGGTTAAAGCAGCGCCTTATTTTTTGTCAGCGCCTGACTTTGCGCTGCCCAGCTTGGACTCAGTACCCGCCAGCAGACGGTTGATGTTCTCGCGGTGGCGAATGGCCAGAACGACCGACATCACAAAAATCGCCAGCAACACGGGCTTGGAGGTATACCAAGCCGCGCGGTCGCCAAACAAATAGTAAAACGGTGCAAACGCTGCCACCGCAATTGAGGCCAGAGACACGTAGCGAGAGAAATACAAAATAATCAAAAAGCTTGCCACGCAGGCCAGCCCCAGCACCCAGTGCACGCCAAAAATCACGCCCGCTGCGGTCGCCACCCCTTTGCCGCCTTTAAACTTAAAAAACACCGGGAACACATGGCCCAGAAATGCGGCCAAGGCCACCAAGGCCAGTGTGCCGTCGCCCAAACCCACATCCGGCCCCCACACTTTCACCAGCAGCACGGGGATAAAGCCTTTGAGGGCGTCCAGCACCAGGGTGGTGATCGCTGCGCTCTTGCTGCCCGAGCGCAGCACGTTGGTGGCACCGGGGTTTTTGCTACCGTAGGTGCGTGGGTCGTTCAGGCCCATGAGTTTGCTGACGATGACGGCAAAGCTCAGAGAGCCTGTGCAATAAGCGGCCACAGTGGCCAAGAGGGAGTAAACCAAATCCATGCAGTCTCCAAAGCGTTGTGATCGAATGCATGGATTCTATGCTGCCCTATTCCCCGTAAACTCAGCGCCCGTAGATTTTGCCAAACAGCTCCCAGGACTTGCCGTTGAACTTCATCATCTGCCCGCGCTCGATGGGGTAGAAGTCATCCGGAGCGGTCTTCACGTTCACACCGGGTATCAGCATGGGCAGGTTCATGTCCAGGTTGGCGGCCTGCTTCATCACGTTGTCACGCGTCAGGTTGTCGCCCGACTGTTTGAGCACCTGCACCAAGGTTTGCGCCACGCTGTACCCATAGACGTTGAAGTTGTCGTTGAGCGCGCCGGTGGGGTGGTATTTTTTCATCCATGCCAACCAGTCGTCCCACTCTTTGCCTTTTTGGAACTGTGGGTCGGTGGGATCTTTGGTATAGCCCAGGGTCATCGCGCCGGTCGAAGCCTCCAGCCCGGCGGGTGTAAGTACCGAGCCTACCGACGATGACACGTTGTTGAGGTAATGCACCGGCTTCCAGCCAATCTCCGCCGCCTTCTTGATAGCCTGGGCTGCAAACTTGGGCGTGGTGATGTTGAAGAAGGTGTCGGCCCCCGAGGCCTTGAGCGAGACCATCTGGCTGTCTACCGTCGGGTCAGTCACCTCATAGGTCAGCTTGGAGACGATCATGGTTTTGGCCTTCTCGCCCAAGCCATCTTCAAAACCTTTGAGGTAGTCTTTGCCGTAGTCGTCGTTTTGGTACAGGATGGCGACCTTGCCGTTGGGTTTGTTGTCCAGCAAATGCTGGGCGTAGATTTTTCCCTCCGACTGGTAGCTGGGCTGCCAGCCCATGGTGTAGGGGAAGTTTTTCGGGTCACCCCACTTGGTGGCACCGGTGGCCACAAACAGTTGCGGCACCTTCTTGGTGTTCAGGTATTTGTGGATGGCCGAATTAGACGGTGTGCCCAGTGGCTGGAACACCAGCAGCACTTCGTCTTCTTCCACCAGCTTGCGGGTTTGCTCCACCGTTTTGGCCGGGTTGTAGCCATCGTCCAGCGAGATGAATTTGACCATGCGCCCGTTGATGCCGCCCTCAGCATTGATCTTGTCAAAGTACGCGCCGATGGACTTGCCAATGGCGCTGTAGGCAGAGGCCGGGCCCGAGTAGGGGTTCAGGTGACCCACCTTGATTTCTTTGTCCGTCGCGCCGGGGTCGTATTTCTTTTGCGCCAAGGCGCTGGAGGCCAGCAGTGCGGCGGTGACGCTCGCAAAGACCAAGCTGAACAGTTTAAGTCTCATGGTGCTTAACTCCTTCAAAAAAAACAATGGGACAACGAAAAGCCAACTCGCAACGCCGCCAATGCATGCACGGTTGTACGGTTTAACCCGTGGTACGCCCACGCAGGCGCGCCCACAGCTTGTGCACCATGCCCATCACGCCCATGGGCATCAGGTACATCAGTGCAATCAGCAGCACGCCATATATCGCGGCGGGGGCTGACTTGGAAATTTGGTCTGAAATATTGGGCACGAACTGGATAAAGATGGCACCAAAAATAGCCCCCGGAATGGAGGCCAGCCCACCCACCACCACACCCACCAGCAAAAAGATCGACAAGGTGACGGTAAAACTGTCGGGCGAGACAAAGGCCACCGCTATCGCGCCCAGCGCCCCGGCCACGCCGGTAAACGCTGCCGACACCCCAAAGGTCAGCGACTTGAACACGGGCAGGTTAATGCCCATCGCGGTGGCGGCGATAGGATGGTCTCTTATAGCCACCAGTGCCCGGCCTACCCGCCCGCGCAGCAGGTTATAGGCCAGCACAAACATGAGGATGGTGACGGCCAGCGAAAAGAAGTACAACCAACGGTCGGGGCTGAGGGGCTGGCCTAAAAAACTGAACTCAAAGGGCGCATCGGGTTTATTCAGCACCAGGCCTTGCACGCCACCGGTGTAGGCTTCAAGCTTTTTGTACTTGAGGAGTTGCGGCACGGCCAGCGCCAAAGCAAAGGTAGCCAGCGCCAGATAATGCCCGGCCAGCCGCAGCGCCGGAAAGCCGACCATAAAGCCAAAGGCAAAACACAGCGCGCCCGCGATAGGCAGCGTCAACCAATAAGGCACGCCCAGCTTGTCCATCAACACCGCCGCAGTATAGGCACCCAGGGCGTAGAAGGCACCGTGGCCTAGCGATATTTGCCCGTTAAAGCCGGTCAGCATATTCAAACCCAAAATCGCAATGGCGTAGACCAGCACCAGATTGAACTGGAACACGCGGTAATTCTTCACCAAGAAAGGTAGCACCAACAGCACCGCCAGCAGCACGGCTGCTCCCAACCATTTCCAGTGATTGGCAAGCGGCTTCATACGCGGGTCACCACCGATTTGCCAAACAGGCCATTGGGTTTGAGTGTGAGGGTCAGCACGATGAGCACCAAGGCAACCGTCAACTTCAGCTCAGTGCCAATCACATAGGCCCCCAGCAGGTTCTCCAGCACCCCCACCACCAGGCCGCCTATCACCGCACCCAACGGATTGTCTATGCCGCCCAGCAAGGCGGCAGCAAAGCCGTAGATCAAAATGCCCGACATCATGTTGGGATCTAAAAACACAATGGGCGCCACCATCATGCCCGCCACGGCACCGATGGCCGCTGCCAAGCCCCAGCCCAATGCCAGCATCCACGACACGCGAATGCCCACCAGGCGGGCCGAGTCGGGGTTTTGCGCAGCAGCGCGCATGGCCAGGCCCAGGGGCGTGAATTTGAAAAATGCAAACAAGGTGAGCAACACCGCCACCATCACCGCAGCGGAGCCCAGCTCGTGCGCTGAAAAATACTGGCTGGCCAGCGCCGAGTCTTTAGGAAACGGGCTGGGAAAGGACTTGAGCGTATGGTCAAACACCCAGCCCGACAAGGCGTTGACGATCAGCAGCAGGCCAATGAAAACAATCACATTGGTGAGCACTGGGGCCTTTTCTACCGGGCGCAAAATCAAACGCTGAATCACCAAGCCCGCTATAAACGAGACCACCACGGTAGACAAAAACGCACTCCAATAGCCCCAACCACTTTGGATCAATGCCCACGCCACAAAGGTGCTGAAGGTGGCCATCTCGCCCTGCGCAAAATTGATGTGATGCGTGGCCTGGTAAATCATCACCAAAGCCAGCGCCACCGAGCCATAGATGCAACCATTGGCGAGACCCGATGCAATTTGGTGAACAAAGGCTTCCATGGTTTTTTTATGGGTAAATAGTTTAATAACCCAAATAGGCGCGGCGCACCGATTCGTCGTTTTTAATCGTGGCACTCGGCCCCGACAGTGCCACGCGCCCGGTCTCCAGCAAGTAGGCGTGGTCCGCCAAGTCCAGCGCCAGGCTGGCGTTTTGCTCCACCAAAAGCATGCTCACTTTGTCCTCTTGGTTGATGGTACGCATGATGCGAAAAATCTCGGCCACGATCAACGGGGCCAAGCCAAATGAGGGCTCGTCCAGCAGCAACAGCTTGGGCCGCAGCATCAGCGCGCGGCTGATCGCCAGCATTTGCTGCTCACCGCCCGACAAGGTGCCCGCCTGCTGATGGCGGCGTTGTTTGAGGATGGGGAAACGCGTAAAAGCCTTTTCCATGTCGAGTGCTAACTCGGCCTTGTCGGCGCGCACATAGGCTCCCAGGCGCAGGTTTTCTTCTACCGACAGGGCGGTAAAGGTGCCGCGCCCGTCGGGCACATGGGCCACGCCCATACGCACCACATTCTCAGTGGCTTTGCCCACCAGTTGCTGGCCATCAAACACAATACTGCCACTGGTGCGTACGGTTTGGCACAGGGCGCGTAAGGTGGTGGTTTTGCCCGCACCGTTAGCGCCGAGGATGGCGGTGATATGCCCCGCCTCCAGCGAAAACGCCACATCGTGGAGCACCCGCGTGGCACCGTAGGTGGCGTGCAGGCCAGTGACTTCAAGCAGCTTGGGCATCGGCGCTCTTTCCCAGGTAGGCTTCAATCACCTCGGGATGGTTTTGGATCACGGCGGGCGACCCCTCAGCAATTTTGCGGCCAAAGTTCAGCGCCACGATGTGGTCTGACAGGCCCATCACCAGGCCCATGTGGTGTTCCACCAGCAGCACGGTGATCTTCATGCGGTCCCGAATGTCGCGGATCAGTCGGCTCAGGTCGTCCAGCTCTTCGTGATTCAGGCCCGCAGCGGGTTCGTCCAGCATCAATAGCTTGGGCTCGGCCGCCAGCGCGCGTGCCAGCTCCACCCGTTTTTGGGTGGCAAAGGGCAGGTCGCCCACGGCGCGGTGGTGCAGGGCTGACAAGCCCAGGTAGTCCATGATCTCCAGCGCCTGCGCTTGCAGGCGCTTCTCTTCCTTGCGCACCTTGGGCAGCCACAGCGCACTGGAGAAAAACCCGGCGCTGGAGCGCGCATGTGCGCCCACCATCACGTTCTCGCGCACCGGCATGCTGCGAAACATGGCCAGGTTTTGAAAGGTGCGGCCCATGCCCAAACCTGCCACCCGGTGGGTGGGCGTGGCAGTGATGGACTGGCCTTCAAACACGATGTCGCCGCTTTGGTAGCTGTACAGGCGGCTCATGCAGTTAAACAACGTGGTTTTGCCTGCGCCGTTGGGGCCGATCAAACCGCAAATACTGCCCTGTGCCACGTCAAAACCCACTGCGTCCAGCGCCACAATGCCGCCGAATTTGACCGTGACATCGCGCACGCTGAGCAGTGCTTGCGAGGTGCTATTCATACACCCCGACACCGAAGTGTGAGATGAATTTGACCTGTACGAAATGGAGTCGGCATGCTGCATCGTAGAGAGTCCGCTACGAAACCCGTACCCGGGGATACCCTTGATAGGCGGTTTGGCCCAGCTTCTGAGGGCGCCAGATCGGGTGCTTAGCGCCCCGACAATCGCTCCACTTGCCCTCTGGCGGTCTCCGCGTCTTTGGCGTATTCGGCCAGGTAGCGCTCGCGCTCTTCGCTGCTCCATTCGGTGGGAGAGAAGCTGTCTATGCTGTAGCGGGCGCTGGTGTGCACCAGCCCGGCTTGGCGGGCCATCATGGCGCGGTCGGGGAACTTGTCGGGGATGAGCAAAAATCCGTCGACATCGCGCAGGCGCAGCGGGAAGGCGGGTTTTTTATCATGGACCAGCGCGCCAAAGACATGCATTTTGAACTCGCGCGGGCCAGCCGCCAGCTCGTCGTTAAATTGCAGCAAAGCGAACGGTTGGCCAGTGGCATCATCTACCCGCGCGCTGGCTACATAGCGCCCTGGTTTATTCACCTGCACCTTGAGGTAGAAGTTGAGCGAGCCTGCCTCTACTGCCTCGCGCACTCCCGCCCAGGTGGCCGGTACGTCGGGGTTGTACACCACGTCAAAATGCACTGCGCCCTGCTCGCCTTTGGCGCTGAACTGCACCCGCACGCGGATAGTGCCCGCGTAGCTCTCAAAGCCCTGCTGGCTGGGTGCCAGACGGGCGCTGTAGGTGCCATCATTGGCTGCGCTGTCGGCACCCTGGCCTTGGTCGTCAAAGCTGATGGGCGTGTCAATCGCTTTGGAGAGCACTTTGCTCTCGGCCACCGACTGGGCACTGGCGCGGCTGATGCGCAGGGGTTGCACTTGCCCCGTCTCGTCCACCACCTCCAGAGTGAGTTTGATGGTGTCGGCCCCGCTGGCAAACACGCGCTCCTGGGTGGTGCGCAGCTTGATGCCTTTGACCGGCTCACCCTTGTCGTTGCGCACCATGCTCTCTTCACTCACCGCCGCAAAGGGGCGTGCTTGGTCGGGGTGCTCGGCCAAGGGGCGCGAGTCGTGTGGGTAGCGGGTAATGTCGCGGTACTTGGCATAGGTTTGCTCAGCGCGCTCGTAGCGCGCTTGCCATAGGGCTAGCTGGGCTTGGCGCGCGCGCTGGCCCTCGGCGCTCAGAGGGCCGCTGCCGCCTGCGCCGGTTGGCGCCAAGCTGGCGGTATCGCTGGCAGCGGGGACGGATGGCGCTGCCGCCAGGCGGCTGGTATCGTTTGCGTTGGCGCTCGATTCATCTGCTGGCGATAGATACCAAGCGACCGCCAGCAGCAGGGCCAGCGCACCAGTCAAACCAAGGATGAGAGAGCGTTGCATGGCAAGGATTGTCTGCTCAAACAACAAGAGCGCACCTCGGCGCGCTCTTGTTGCTGTGCGAGTTTGGCTAAGATTTAGTTAGCGTAGGTCGCCATGTCGGCGCGCACTTTGGAGACCACACCGCCCCAGTTGCCGTTGGTGTAATGGTTCAAAGACTGTGCGTCGTCACGGAAGGCCACTGTGTGGTTGGCCCACTTGGCTACGCCGCCTTCGTTGACAGCGGTGCCCAAAGTCAGGTCGTTGCAAAACCAGTCTGCCGGGTTGCAGTAGCCCGCACCGCCGCTGCCCGACACGCCACCGGCTGAGTGGTAGGCCACGGCTTGGTCGTCTTGCCCCGGCAAGATGGACGACTGCACGGCGCCCTGGGAGCCTGCGAACATGTAGAAGGTTTTGCTACGGGTTTGGTTATGGTCATACATGGCGCGGGCGGTGGTGGTTTTCAGATCGCTTACCAGCGGCTCAGACAGAGCCCAACTGCCTGCGTTGGACAGCTCGCTGCCGCCCGCTGCGCCTGCAGCTACGTCTACCCATTTGATGTTCCAGCCGGTTTGCGTGCCACCGCCAGCGGCTGCGCCGCACTGGCCAGCTGCATTGGGCGTTGCGTTTTGCACTGGGCGGGTGCTGCCACCAAACAGCGACAGCGCATAGCCAATTTGCAGGTTGCCTGCGCTGTGCGCGGCCACATAGCACCAGTTGGTGCCGGTGCAGTAGCAGTCCAGCGCGTCGCGCACGCGGTAGTTTTGGTCAGAGATGCGGTTGTAGCCGTCCCAGTTAACTGATTTTTTGTTCACGCCCGCCGCCGTGCCCGCTGGGCCCCAGTAGGTAAAGTCTGCATGGTTGCCCGACACGGCGCTGGCGTTGCTGCGGCCATTGATCCATAGCGAGTAGTTGGTGGCATACACCACCCCTGCGGCGCAGGCCACCACGGCCAATAAAGCAGCCGCTACTTTGCGTTGGTTACCGAGTTTCGCTACCCATCCGAATACTTGCTGCATGTTTGTCTCCAATGACTTTAACTAAAATAGAACGATCGTGCTTTTTCAGGAGTTTAATCAAGGGTTAGCAACGCTACATGAGTGGTAACCCTAGTTTTTGCTAGACCTTGGTGTCTAGCTTGCTGTGAACAAATCGAGCTTCAGTTACCGATGGGGCGGCGGCTGCGAATTTGCGCCGACAGAAGACGAGCGCCGCTGGCAGGCTCGCTTGGACGTGTTGACCGCTATACATTAAGTAGCTGCTCCCGCGATATTCTATTGGTCTGCAGCCCGATAGATACCCGAAAAATCAATAAAAACAGCCTTTTAGAGCGCCAAAAAGCCTGCGGAAGCCTGAAAATCGGCTGAAACCTGCAAATTTGCCAGTTTTAGAGCCGTTTTTAAGATACCAATCAGGCTGCAGCCCAATAGAATATCGCGGGAGAAGCTATTAAATACATAGTGCCTGTTTTGGCAAATAGCGCCTACAACCGCCGTGCGCCACACCAGCTTGGAACCATAGCCCAAGTTCGACCCCGCAGAGAAAAGCTCACTCCTCTATTGCACACTGCACCGGCTGCGCTGCCAGCAGCGAGGTGCAAACTTGGGGCTCCATCTGCACCAAATAGCCTCTGCGGCCGCCGTTGATCAACATCTTAGGCAGCGCCAGAATGCTCTGCTCGATGTACACCGGCATCGCCCTGCGGGTGGCAAATGGCGAGGTGCCGCCCACCAAGTAGCCGCTGTGCTTGTGGGCCACCTCGGGCAAGCAAGGCTGCACTGATTTAGCGCCAATCTGCCGCGCCAGGTTCTTGGTGCTCACCTTGCGGTTGCCATGCATCAGCACCACCAGCGGCTTGGCGTCCTGGTCTTGCATGATGAGGGTTTTAACCACCATGAAGGGGTCAAACCCCAGCACCTGCGCACTGTGCTGCGCCCCGCCATGCTCCAGGTATTCGTAGGGGTGCTCGGTGAACGCAACTTTGTGGGCTTTGAGAAACGCCGTGGCGGGCGTTTCGCTGATGTGCTCCTTTTTCGGCATCGCGCGGTGATCGAGTAAGGGATCAGTGGAAATATCAGCTAGGCATACTGTGAGGCGATTTACAACGCAGGATCACGAATCTCCCAGCGGATCTTGTCAATCTCCGCCAACACCTCGGGCGACAACACCGTGCCCCATGCGTCCAGGCATTCGTCAAGTTGCACCAACGAGGTAACGCCGATGATGGTGCTGGCCACCTTCCAGTGGTTGTAGCACCAGGCGAGCGACATTTGGGTGGGGCTCATGCCGTTGGTAATCGCCAGGGCGTTGTACTTGCGGGCGGCGGCCAGGGCGTCTTCGCGGCCCCAGCGCTGCTTTTTCATGCTGTCGTACTGGCTCATGCGGCCCTTGGGGGCGTCGGCACTGTGGATGCCGGTGGCATCGTATTTGCCAGTGAGCAGTCCAAAGCCTAGCGGCGAGTAGGCCAGCAGGCCGACGTTTTGGCGGAACATCACCTCATCCAGGCCGTTGTCGACAATGCGGTTGACCAGGCAGTAGGGGTTTTGCACGCTGACAATGCGGGCCAAGCCATGCTGCTCGGCCAGGCGGGTAAATTCCATCACGCCATAGGGCGTCTCGTTGGAGAGGCCAATGTGGCGCACCTTGCCAGCCTTGACCATTTTGTCCAGCGCGATAAGCTGCTCATGGATCGTAGTGTTGGTGCTCAGCGCCTTGTCTGCTTTGAGGTCAAAGTACTGGGTGCCAAAGGCGGGTACATGGCGCAGCGGCCAGTGAATTTGGTACAGGTCGATCACGTCGGTTTGCAGGCGCTTGAGGCTGTCGTCGCAGGCCTGGGCCATCTGCAGCGGGGTCACGTTCAGGCTACCACCGCGCACCCAGTCCATGCCGCGTGCCGGGCCGGCTACTTTGGTGGCCAGGGTCCATTTATTGCGCACACCGGGGTTGGCCGCAAAGTAGTTGCCGATGATTTTTTCGGTCACGTTAAAGGTCTCGGCCTTGGTGGGCACCGCGTACATCTCAGCGGTGTCCATAAAGTCTACGCCGCGCTCCAGGCTGCGCGCCATGATGGCGTGGGCATCAGGCTCATTGACTTGCTCGCCAAAGGTCATGGTGCCCAGGCAAATGGGGTGCACGAGGAGGCTGGAGTGGCCTAGCGGTTTTTTGGGAACGTTAAGTATTTTCATACCCAACAGTTTAGCGCTATCGCTGGCTTACTTTTTGCTCAAAGCGCTTAATAATGCTATTGACTGAGCTTTGGCTGGTGTAAACACTGATGGTGGTCACCAATTGCTCTAAACCATAGTACAGCTCAGCTTCCGTCGTAGCACCGGAGATTTTGCGTACCAACCAGACCCCATCTTTGGCCAGCATGGTCTCGATAGTCTCTATCAAATACGCCTTACCAGCAATCAGCCCCAGGGAACTGGCTGCGCGATGGGTTAACAGCCCGGGCTGGGTATCGCCCTCGTCTTCCCCTTGGGGGCCTTGTACGTCCATTTTGTCCAAACAATCGCTGCTCTGCTCCTCGGAGAAATC
>JAYVDN010000320.1:0-11217 GCA_043749385.1 Polaromonas sp. | reverse complement strand
GGGTGGCCATTCAAAAGCTTTCCCAACGTAGCGATGGACACCGATAAAATCACCCTATGACACCCATCGCACCTTACTACCAACGCCACATTTTCTTTTGCACCAACCAGCGCGCCGCAGGTGAAGACTCGTGCGCCAACCACCGCGCCGCCGATGCGGCCAAGCATTGCAAAGATGCCGTCAAGGCCGCAGGCCTGAGCGGACCCGGCAAAGTGCGCGTCAACAAAGCGGGCTGCCTGGACCGCTGCGCCGCAGGCCCGGTGTGCGTGGTATACCCCGATGCGGTGTGGTACAGCTTTGTGGATGAACATGACATTGACGAGATCGTCGAGTCGCACCTCAAAAACGGCGTGGTGGTCGAGCGCCTGCTTACACCGGCGCACTTGGGAAAGTGATAAATTTAAGTGTTTTAAGCCGCTAGGCCAACAGAATATCGCGGGAGCAGCTATAAAATGCATAGCTTTCAAGCACGCCTCAAATTGCTCTACCCAATGCCTTGTGTACACGCCCAGCACCCTTCCCCATGAACTCCCAGACCGAAAAACTCCAATTGCAAGGCGCAGCAGGTGCCATCCAGGCGCTGCGTGATCACCCCGAGGGCGGCACACCGTCGCGCGGCCTGGCCATCATCACCCATCCGCACCCACTGTTTGGCGGCACCATGGACAACAAGGTGGTGCAAACCATGGCGCGCGCCTTTGTGCAAGTGGGCTGGACGGCGCTGCGCTTTAATTTTCGCGGTGTGGGCACCAGCGCAGGCAGCCATGATGAAGGCCGTGGCGAGGCTGATGACCTGCGCGCTGTGCTAGAGCAAATCTGCCCCGCAGGCAGTCCATTGTGCCTGGCCGGGTTTTCATTTGGTACCTACGTGGCATCGCAGGTTATTGCAGAGGCCGCGCACCGCAACGCACTGGAGAAAATAGTCTTTGTGGGCACCGCCGCGTCACGCTTTGCCGTCGCCGCCATCGACCCCGCTTTGCACGAGCGCACTTTGGTTATTCACGGTGAGTACGACGACACCGTGCCCCTTGCCAGCGTGATGGACTGGGCCCGTCCCCAGCTACTGCCGGTTACGGTTATTCCGGCAGGCGCACACTTCTTTCACGGACAATTGCCTCTGCTGAAATCTTTGGTGGTGCGCCACCTCATGGCTTAATGCCACTGAGCGCACCCGTTCCCTTATATTTTTTTGAAGTCTTCATGAAACTTGTACCGCCTCTTGCATTGCCAACCTTGGCATTGCCCGTTATCCTGAGCAGTCTCATCGCCACCCACGGCCTGTTGGCGCCTGCCAGCATGGCCCGTGCCGCTACCACTACCGTCAGCACCACTGCGGTAGCCAGCACGGCCACTAGCGTACCCAACGCGATCGCCCAGCCCCAGGCTCCCATCATCGCGGCCAAGGCCTACTTGCTGATGGACATCACCGCCAACCAAGTGCTCACCGAGAAAGACGCCGATAGCCCGGTAGAGCCCGCGTCGCTCACCAAGTTGATGACCGCTTACATCGTGTTCGATGCCCTGCGGGCCAAAAAAATTGACCTCAAGCAAACCCTTAGCGTGAGCGAACGTGCTTGGAAAATGCCCGGCTCGCGCATGTTCATTGACCCCAAGATGAAGGTGCCCGTCGAAGACTTACTCAAAGGCATGATCGTGCAGTCAGGCAACGACGCGACCGTGGCCCTGGCCGAGGGCGTGGCCGGTAGCGTGGAGCGCTTTGTGCAGCTCATGAACGAGCAGGCTAAAGTGCTGGGCATGAACAAAACGGTGTTCAAAAACCCCGAGGGCTTAACCGAAGCGGGGCATACCACCACTGCGCGAGATTTGGGCCTGCTGGCCACCCAACTGATGCGGGAGTTCCCCGCCTATACGCCGTACTACGCGATTAAAAAATACCGCCTCGAAGGCTCACCCGTGGCCAACGACACCAACCGCAATTTGCTGCTGTTCCGTGACCCTACGGTAGACGGCCTGAAAACCGGCCACACCGAGGCTGCAGGCTACTGCCTGATCGCCACCGCCAAGCGCGACATTGCCAATGTAGGGCCGCGCCGACTGCTCAGCATCGTGCTGGGCACCGCCAACGAGAACGCCCGCGCCAACGAGAGCCAAAAACTGCTCAACTGGGGCTACACCGCCTTCGACGCCGTCAAGCTGTTTGACGCCAACCAGGCCGTGGCCACGCCCCGCGTATGGAAGGGCACTGAGCCTTTGGCCAAACTGGGCAGTGTGACGCCGGTAGTAGTAGCCGTGCCCGCCGGTATGGCCAGCAAAATCACCCAACAGGTGGAGCGCCCCGAGCCTTTGGTAGCTCCGCTTACGCAGGGCCAGCTGGTAGGCAAGCTCAAGGTCAGTGTGGCTGGGTTGGCTTATGCCGAGGTGCCCTTGGTAGCACTGGAGGCCGTGGCGCAAGCTGGCTGGCTGGGGCGCACGTGGGATGCGATGCGCTTGTGGATTAAGTAAGTTGCCTGGCCCCAACGCGATCCCGTCAACCCAAATGCTTGCCCACAATCCCGGCAATCTCAAACATCGTCACCTGCGCCTTGCCGAACACTGGCAATAGCTTGGCATCGGCGTTGATACTGCGCTTGTCTTTGGCGTCTTGCAGGTTGTGGGCTTTGATGTAGTCCCACAGCTTTTTAATTACCTGCGAGCGCGCTATCGGATCGGCGCCAATCACGGCGGCCAAGGCGGCGCTGGGGGTGGCGCCCGTGGCCGGAGCTGCGCGCGGTTTGCGCGGTGCGGCGGTCTTGGCGGCGGCTTTGGCAGGGGCTTTTTTGGCCGCTACTTTGCTGGCGGGTTTGGCCGTCTTGGCCGCGGCCTTCTTCGCTGCCGCCGTACCGGTTTTCGCCGCTGCTTTTTTGGCCGCCGTGGTTTTGGCCGCTGGTGCACCTGCTGCCGTTTTGCGCGGGGGGAACTTGCTGGTGCGCGGCTCAAACTCAAAGCTTACTTTGCCTTCTTCCTTGTTCCAGGACAGGAAGGCCTTGAAGCTGCGGCGGGTGCGCATGGAGACAAACTTGTCCAGCAAATCGGTCTTGCCGGTCTCCAGCAGCTTGGTCATTTGCTCGCGCTCTACCGGCTGCTGCAAGATCACTTGACCACTCTTGAAGTCGCAGCTCGGCGTAGGTTGCGCGTCAGTGGGTACTGACTTCTCACACACATAGCTCTTGCCAAACTCCACTACCTGGCTGCCGCATTTGGGGCAGGCACCGAGTGACACCTTGCCCGAGAGGTCCACAATCTCGCCCGACTCTGCGGCCTTGGCGTCTTCGCCAAAGTCAAATTCGAGCTTCCAGTTTTTCTCTTCTTCGTTGTACTTGAGCGCAATATCGGCCACAAAGGGCCAACCGGCTTTGGAGCGGAAGCCCTCCAGCGGGCCGATCTTTTTGTCGCGCAAAAACTGCTCCACTTCAGCCGGTTCGAAGGTGCGGCCCGCCGGGGTTTTGCCAAAGCTAAAGCCGCAGCCTTCCAGTGCGCCCGCCTTGCCCGTGCAGGTGTAGCGGCGGTAGTTTTCTTTCACAATGCCGCCGCAGTTGGGGCAGGGCGTGGTGAGCGTAGCGTAGTCGCCGGGCACGGTGTCGCGGTCGTATTCTTTGGCTTTCTTGACGATTTTTTCCGTCATGGCGTTGATCTCGGCCATGAAGGTTTCGCGGCTCATCTGGCCTTTTTCCATCAGCGCCAGCTTGTGCTCCCACTCGCCGGTGAGCGCCGGTTTGGACAGCTCTTCCACGCCCAGGCCGCGCAAGAGCGTCATGAGCTGGAAGGCCTTGGCGGTGGGGATCAGCTCACGGCCTTCTCGGATGATGTATTTCTCGTTCAGCAAACCTTCAATCGTGGCAGCGCGGGTGGCGGGCGTGCCCAGGCCTTTTTCCTGCATGGCCTCGCGCATCTCCTCGTCTTCCACCAGCTTGCCTGCGCCTTCCATGGCACCCAAAAGCGTGGCTTCTGAGTAGCGGGCAGGCGGGCGGGTTTTCAGGGCCTTAGCTTCGACCACGTCGTTCTTCACCATCTCACCGGGTTTCACCGCGACGAGTTGTTGGCCTTTTTCGCCCTCTTTCGCGTCGGTGACTTCGTCAGCAGCTTCCTTGCCGTAAATAGCTAGCCAACCCGGCTTGACCAGTACTTTGCCTTCGGTTTTAAAGGTGTGATTGCTATATGCCCCCACGCTCTGCGCTGACGCGTCGCCGCTGCCCCCCGAGGGGGCCGTGCCTTGCTTGGGGCTGCCCGGCGCTGCGGCGACAGTAGTAATGCGCGTCGTCACCTGGTATTCGGCACTCGGGTAGAACACCGCCATAAAGCGGCGCACCACCAGGGTGTACAGCTTGTGCTCTGCTTCTGATAGCCCGCTGGGCGCTTGCAGGGTGGGGATAATGGCAAAGTGGTCCGACACCTTGGCGTTGTCAAAAATGCGTTTGCTGGGCTTGATGTAGCCGTTCTTGATCGCCAGCGCGGCATGCGGCTCCAGATGTTTGTGGCCGCTGTCGGCCAGCATCTCAAAGGTCTTCTTAACGACAGGCAGGTAGTCTTCGGGCAGGGCGCGCGAGTCGGTACGCGGGTAGGTCAAGGCCTTGTGGCGCTCGTAGAGGGACTGGGCGATTTGCAGCGTAGTCTTGGCGCTAAAACCAAACTTGCCGTTGGCCTCGCGTTGCAGGCTGGTCAAATCGAACAGCAGGGGCGAGGCCTGGGTGGTGGGTTTGCTCTCTTCGGTCACCGTCGCTTGCTTGCCTTTGACCGCATCGACAATCGCCTGCGCGTCGCGCTCGTTCCACAGGCGGTCGGCCTTGGCCTCAGTGTCCTCGCCCTTCTTCCATTTCGGGTCAAACCACTTGGCCGGGTACTCGCCCGCCTCTGATAAGAAGCTGGCGTGGATCTCCCAGTAGTCGCGGAAGATGTGTTTGCGGATCTGCTCTTCGCGCTCCACCATCACGGCCAGGGTGGGCGTTTGCACGCGGCCCACGGTGGTGAGGAAGAAGCCGCCATCGCGCGAATTAAAGGCGGTCATGGCGCGGGTGCCGTTGATGCCCACCAGCCAGTCGGCCTCGCTGCGGCTGCGTGCGGCGTCGGCCAGCGGCAGCATTTGCTTATCAGTACGCAAGGTGTCAAAACCATCGCGAATGGCCTGCGGGGTCATACTTTGCAGCCACAGGCGCGTAATCGGTTTGCCCAGCGGCACGTATTTGCCGTCCTTGTTGCCGCCCGCGTACTGCTCGATCAAACGAAAGATCAGCTCACCCTCGCGGCCCGCGTCGCAGGCGTTGACGATGTTGCCCACGTCTTTGCGCTTGGCCAGCTTGACCACGGCGTTAAGGCGGGTCTTGGTTTTGTCCACCGGTTTCAAATCAAAGTACGGCGGGATAACGGGCAGGTTGGCAAAGCTCCATTTGCCGCGCTTCACATCAAACTCTTCCGGGGCCTGGATCTCCACCAAGTGGCCGACGGCGGAGCTGACGATATGCGTGTCGCTCTCAAAGTATTCGTCGTGCTTGTCAAACTTGCCTACCGTAGGCGTCAGCGCCCGTACGATATCTTGTGCCACAGAAGGCTTTTCCGCAATGATTAAGGTTTTCATATCCACATTCTCGCTCTAATTACATAGCACCCACTACAATGCGGGTCTCGCGCACGCACATGCGCGCGCACCCGCAGGCGGGCGCGCACACGCGCGCACGCCCATGATTCACCATACCAAATTTTTCGGGCCATGCCAAAAACCTCTTCCCAAGCTGAAAAAATCAGCCCCAACAACAAGGCCTCAAAAGCCCCCGGCAAAGCCGTGAAAGCCAGCCCCCCTGCCGATGACAAAGCCCTTGCCAAGGCCGCCAAACTGGCCAAGCGCAAGGCCAAGCTCGATGCCCTGATACCGCCAGGCGAATTTATCAAAACCCGCAAATCCGGCGTGCACGGCAAGGGCATGTTTGCCATTGCCCCCATTGCCGAAGGCCAGCACCTGATCGAATACATCGGCGAGCGCATTGACTGGCAAGTGGCACTGGAGCGCCACCCGCACGACCCCAAGCAGCCCAACCATACCTTTTACTTCTCGCTGGAAGACGGCCGCTGCATTGACGCCAAGGTAGGCGGCAACGACAGCCGCTGGATCAACCACAGCTGCAAGCCCAATTGCGAAGCCGACGAAACGCATGGCCGCGTGTTCATCAAAGCGCTGCGCAATATTGAAAAAGGCGAAGAGCTGTTCTACAACTATGGCCTGGTGATCGACGAAAAATACACCAAAAAACTCAAGGCCGAGTACGCCTGCTGGTGCGGTGCCAAGAAGTGCCGTGGCACCATGCTCGCATCTAAAAAGCGCTAGAGGGCTGCCAGCCTAGCCGCCTGATGCGTTGACCCAGCCCCATGACCTCACCGCCCTCCTTGTCGCTCGATCAGGCCAAGCAACCGAGCTTTTTTGGCAGCGCCGAGACTATCTGGCAAGCGGTGATGGCCATGGGCCTGCCCAGCCTGGCAGGCTTTAGCGTGGAGGTGTTGCCCGAGATCGACTCGACCAACACCGAGCTGATGCGCCGCGCCCGAGCCGGGCACACCGAGCCCACCCTGCTGGTGGCCGAGCAACAAACCGCTGGGCGGGGCCGCTTAGGCCGTCAATGGGCCTCTGCCCCAGGCAGCTCGCTGACCTTCTCGCTCGGCCTGCTCTTGCAACCGCAGGCGTGGGACGGCCTGTCGCTGGCCGTAGGCCTGAGCGTGGCGACCAGCCTGCATGAGGACATCCAGCTCAAATGGCCCAACGACCTGTGGGTGCGCGGTTGCAAGCTAGCGGGCATTTTGATGGAGACCGCCGCCGCGCCCGGCAACGCGGGGCAGCGCTATGCTGTCATCGGCATTGGCATCAATATCGCGCCACGGCCAGCAGAAGGTCTGTCTACCCCCCCGGCCAGCCTGCAGGCCCTGCTACCCCACGTCAGCGCCGCACAGGCTCTGCAAAGCGTGGCTGCGCCTCTTTTGCGCGATGTATTGCAGTTTGAGCAGAGCGGCTTTGCCCCGTTTGCGCTACGCTTTGCGGCGCGCGATGCTCTGCACGGGCACGAGGTGCTTTTAAGCGATGGCATGCATGGCACCGCCAAGGGCGTAGACACGCGCGGCGCACTGCGGGTACAAACGCTGCAGGGCATGCAGCACATCACCAGCTCTGAAGTGAGCGTGCGACCGGTCGCCAGCTATCATTAGCAGGCGGGCTGTATCCTACGGTCTGTAACACCTCTTTCACCGATGCTACGATTTCTCGTCATTCTTCTCTTGCTGGCCAATGGCGTGTACTTTGCATGGTCTCGCGGCCATTTAACCGTGCTGGGCCTAGCCCCGGTCTCGCAAAGCGAGCCGGCCCGCATGCAGGCGCAAATCAAGCCCGAGGCCGTGCGCCCGCTGGGCTCCAGTGAAGTACGCCGGATAGAAGCCGCCGCAGCTGCCCCAGCACCCGCGCCTGCCAAACCCCCCGAGTGTCTGCAAAGTGCGTTGCTAAGCGACAAACTGGCCCAAACCGTGCGCGCAGCCGCTGAAGGCCTGCCTGCTGGCACGTGGTCGGTGGAAGAAGCCCAGGAGCCGGGCCGCTGGATCGTCTACATGGGCAAATACACCGCAGCCGATGTGCTGGCCAAAAAGAAGGCCGAGCTGCGCCAGCTGGGCGTGGACTATGAGCCTTTGCAAATCTCCAGCCTGGAACCCGGCATCTCGCTAGGCGGCCACCCCACCCAAGCCGAGGCCACCCGAGAGCTGGCCGACCTGAACAAACGCGGCGTGCGCACCGCCAAAGTGGTGCAAGAGACACCCGCTGTCAAAGGGCAAGTGTTGCGTCTGCCCGTAGTGGACGATGCACTGCGCGGGCGGCTCGACGGTGTGCGCACGGCTTTGGGCGCTGCTGCGCTGCGTACTTGCAAGCCGTCTTGAGTTTTCGTTTGTAGCGGGCTGCTGTGAGCCAATCAAGCCCGATACGCAAGCACTACTCGTCCACATCCCCGCCTACCACGCGCCGAATCACATCCGGTGCAAAGCCCCGGCTGGCGAGAAAGCGCATTTGCTTCATGCGGTCGGCGTCGGCGGCGGATGCACCGAATTTTTTGCGCCAGACTTCACGGGCGCGCTCGTGCTCAGTGGCTTTGAGGGCGGTGGTGGCTTGGGCTACTGCGTCTGCGTCCACGCCCTTGGCCTTGAGCTCTTGCACCACGCGGGCGGTGCCTAACTTGGCGCCGCGCCGGTAGGCCAATGAATCTGCCACGCGCTGCTCGTTGATGAAGCCTTTGGCGGCCAGCTCGTCCAAGATTTTGGCCAGCTCGCCCGGCTCGGTCTCAAAGCTGGCTAGCTTGCGCGTAAGCTCGGTGCGTGAATGTTCACGCGCAGCCAGAGCGCGCAGGGCGCGGCCTTTGAGACTTAAGGTGGCGACGGAGAACATGCTTTAGCTGCCCTTAGCCGCTAGCCCAATGCACCTAGCAGGCATTTTTGTGCCCACCAACAACTATTAATTTCATAGCTGCTCCCGCGACATTCTATTGGTCTAGAGGCCTTATTGGTATACAAATTAGCCTGTAAATTCGCTTACTTGGCCTTCGCCTCTGCCTCGTCCACCGCAATCAAGGGGATGCTGAGCGACTCGCGCACTTTGTTCTCGATCTCAATGGCCAGCGCCGGGTTTTCGCGCAAAAACTCACGCGAGTTGTCGCGGCCTTGGCCGATTTTCTCGCCCTTGTAGGCGTACCAAGCGCCAGATTTTTCAATCACCTTGGCGTTCACGCCCATGTCGATGATCTCGCCGTGGCGGCTGATGCCTTCGCCAAACAAAATATCAAACTCAGCCGTCTTGAAAGGCGGCGCGACTTTGTTTTTGACCACCTTGACTTTGGTTTCATTGCCGATGGCTTCTTCACCGCGCTTGATGGTGCCCGTGCGGCGAATGTCCAGGCGCACCGAGGCGTAGAACTTGAGCGCGTTACCGCCAGTTGTCGTCTCTGGAGAGCCAAACATCACGCCAATTTTCATGCGGATCTGGTTGATGAAAATCACCATGCAGTTGGACTTTTTGATGTGCGCGGTGAGTTTGCGCAGGGCTTGGCTCATCAAACGGGCTTGCAGGCCGGGCAGGCTGTCGCCCATCTCGCCTTCCAGCTCGGCCTTGGGGGTCAGGGCCGCTACCGAGTCCACCACAATCAAATCGACCGCGCCCGAGCGCACCAGGCTGTCGACAATCTCCAGCGCTTGCTCGCCGGTGTCGGGCTGGCTGATCAAGAGGTCTTGCAGGTTGACGCCCAGGTTTTGTGCGTACTGGATGTCCAGCGCGTGCTCGGCGTCGACAAAGGCGCAGGTGCCGCTGAGTTTTTGCATCTCGGCAATCACTTGCAGGGTGAGGGTGGTTTTGCCCGACGACTCAGGGCCGTAGATCTCGATCACGCGGCCGCGTGGCAGGCCGCCTACGCCCAAGGCCACGTCCAGGCCCAGCGAGCCGGTGGAGACCACCTGGATCTCTTCAATCACCTCGCCCTCGCCCAAACGCATGATGGTGCCTTTGCCAAACTGCTTCTCAATTTGCGCCAAAGCCGCTTGCAGGGCTTTGGATTTTTCGGTGTTGGCGGCGTTGGCTACATCGATCTTGCTGGTTTTGGCGGGTGCTGCGGCTTCGATCTTGCTGCCTTTAACTTGTGCGTCCATGGTGGGTTTCTTTCAATAAAATCAATGGGTTAAGGAATTTACTGGCACTTGCTTTTAACTACAGCCTGTGCACATAACCAGTAATGTAAATGCACTTGATGGACTCTGCAATAGATATTTTAGTCAGTTTACATGACTAAAATAAGCGCATGCATACAGCGTCTTCACCACCGCCAACCGCCAGCACAGCCGCGCCAGACGACCGCTGGCGGCAGTCGCATTTAGGCCGTTTGCTGGGCGAGTCCTTGCGCCGTTTTGATGCACGGGTGCTGACTCTGATGGCACACAACATTGACGTGCCGTTAGCGCTGAGTAACCTGGCCGCGCGTGGTCAGGTCAGTGCGGCCCATGTGCACATCACACGGCATGTGGCGCTGCAGGGTTCGCGTTTGACGGATTTGGCCGAGGCGGCCGGCATGAGCAAACAGGCCATGGGCGACCTGGTGGGCCAGTGCGAAGCCTGGGGCATCGTAGGCCGCAAACCCGACCACCGCGATGCCCGCGCCCGCCTGGTGTGCTTTACCGAGGCCGGGCTGCTGTGGCTCAAGGCGTTTGAAGATGCGGTGGCGCAAGCGTCAGACGAATTTACGCGCGAGGTGGGCGACGACGTGGCCCGTGTGGTGGGCTTTGGCCTGGAAGCCTATGGCAGGGCTTATGGCTAAACGGGCCGCAGGGCGTGGCACAGACTGAGCCTGGCCACTGTTACTGCTTGCGCTGCACAAACAAATTGCGCTTGGCGTCCTCTGGGTAGGCAAATGTCACCAAGCCATTTTTGACCATACCCATGACCAGCATGTTTTGGCTGATGGCGTCTTTGTCGTTCAGGCTAAAGGGCTTCTCGTAGGTGGCCACGACGCCGTAGTAGGTGCGGGTCATGTTTTCCAGTGCGGTTTTCAGGGCTGGGCCATTGGCATTGCCATCGCGAATACCGAACAGCGAATACATCAGCACATAGGTGGAGTCGTAGCCTTGCGCGGCGGCCATCGGCACGGTCATGCGCTTGGACTTGAACTTGCGCGCATAGGCCGACAGAAACGCGGCCCGCCGCTCGTTGCTGGGCTCGGCGATAAAGGTTTGCGCCATCAGCGCGCCGTCTGCGGCCTCTTTGGCACCGTCAATGAAAAACGGAAACGACAGTGGCCATGCGCCGACTTGCGGCACCTTCCAGCCCATCTGCTTGCGGCCCAGCGCTATCACTGCGTTTTCCTGGCCTACTGTGTAGCTGAACACCACGTCGGCCCCTGCATCCCGGGCCGCTTTGAGCTCGGTGGACAGATCTTTGACACCGAGGGCAAAACGCGCCACATACACGGCCTTGAGTTTTTTGGCATCCAGCGCTTTTTCTACATCTTTCAAACCGCCCTCGCCGTAGCCAGTGGTATCGGCAAAAATTGCCACTTTGGTCCAGCCACGCTTGACTATGTCGTCCACCACGAAAGGGGCTTGGATGGCGTCGCGTGCAGACGTGCGAAAAATATAGCTCTCAGGTGCCGGGAATTTGGATGTGAGCGGCGTGCCGGTTGCGCACGGGATAATCAACGGCAGCTTGGCAACTTGAAACACATC
>JAYVDN010000319.1:0-2783 GCA_043749385.1 Polaromonas sp. | reverse complement strand
AGGGGCGTATCGTCCACCAGCAGGGCCCGTTTGCCGTTCAAGCTGGCCATTTCGAAGGAGGCGCAGTCCGATAGCTCAATTGAATTTGCATAAGCCAATTGGGCAGTGAACCAAAATGTAGAACCCTGCCCTGGCGCAGACTCTAGCCCTACATCACCGCCCATGATCTCAGCCAAGCGTTTGCAAATAGCCAGGCCCAGCCCTGTACCACCATACCTGCGGGCTGTGGATGTGTCCACTTGCGTGAACGACTGGAACAGCGCAGATTGCCGCTCAGGGCGAATACCGATACCCGTGTCTTTCACACGAAACTCGATTTTTGCGGGTTGGTTGCCTTTAAAGTCGCGCAATAAATGCACCGACACCACTATCTCGCCCTGCTCGGTGAACTTGATAGCGTTGTTGATATAGTTAAGCAGCACTTGGCGCAGGCGCGTTACGTCACCGCGTACCCAAGCGGGGACATCATCGGCAATATCCACCACCAGTTTGAGGTTTTTCTCCCGTGCCCGTGTAGAGGCGATATCACAGGCCTCTTCCACTACGGTTTGCAGGTTAAGTGGCTCGTTTTCTAAATCAAGTTTGCCAGATTCGATTTTAGAGAAATCCAAAATATCGTTGATCACCCCAAGCAACTGGTCGCTTGAGACACGCATAGTGTGCAAAAAATCGCGCTGCTCATTACTGAGGGGCGTATCGGCCAACAGGCTGGTCATTCCTACCACGCCGTTCAGGGGTGTGCGAATCTCATGGCTCATGGTGGCCAAGAATGATGCTTTGGCTTGGCCGGCGGCCAGCGCATCCTCCCGCGAGGCCTCCAGTTCACGCGTGCGCAGCTCTACCCGCTCTTCCAGGTGTTCGTTCGCATCGCGCAAGGCCAGGGCCTGCTTCTCAATCTCAGTGCGTTTGGACTGAATTTCCAGAGCGCTGTTGTGCATCGCCATAGAGAGTGTTCGTACTTCGGCAATTTTGGCTTTTCTTTGTACCGTCGGGATGTCACCACGGCCCAGGTCGGCTGCGGCTTGGGTCAGGCGAGCAAAGCGGCGGCTCAGGCTGTAGGCAAACAAGGTGGCTGCCAGCGCGCCCAGTAACAGCACGCCGATAGTTACATACACAGATTGCTGTATGGATTTGCGGGTTTCCCCTGCGAAGTCACTGTCGGGCGCGGCAATGATCATCGTCCATTGCAGGCCCTGGGACTGGCCAAAAGGCCGCATGGCCGCAATCAGTTTTTCACCCTGTGCGGTGTTCAGGTATTGCTGCAGCTCTAACGGCTCGCCGGCAGGTCTGGTTTTTTGATTCGCCTGTAAATCCTGCGCTGCGGCGTAGGCCTGGCGCATGATGGGGTTGGTGCTTTCGCCGGGCTTGAGCCGTTGCAACTGACCCGATTGATTTTTAAACAAATGCTCGGACGTGGAGGTAGCCACCAAGTAGCCCTGTTCGTCAATCAGCATGGCTACGCCATGGTCACTGATTTGTTGCGCTTGCAGCCTTTCAGTAAGCGCCTTGAGAAAGAGGTCTGCACCCACGACACCCACTGCTACACCTTCCTGATTGACGATAGGCTGGGCCAAAGTGATGAGCAGTTGCCCAGACGATGCTGACGCGTAGACGGTCGTGAAAGTACGCCCTTTTTTTGCCAATGCGCTCTGGTACCAAGGCCGTTTACGCGGATCGAAGGTTTGCGTTTCTGGCGGCATCTCCTGGCTGCGGTCCATGGCCTGGAGCGCCGAATAGTACCGCCTGCTAACCACATCGGCCGGCTTGGTATGCACTTTGGCGCGTTGCTGTTTATCGCCTACAAGCTGCTGCACACCAAAAAACGCACCTTGGGCATCGCCAAAATACAAAAACGACACATCGGGCAGCATGCGGGTAAGAGAGAAGGCCAAAGACTCAAATGCCTCTGGCGCAGACATCAACCGCTGTACGTTAAGGGTTTGCTCTGGCGTGGGCTCGGGGCGCAATAAACCGTTGAGTAAGGAGTGCGCCTGCAGCAAATGGTTTTCTGTATCCTGCTGGACACGGTAGGCTACGTCGTAGATGATCTTGTTGGATAATTTGTCTACGTTTTGCAGGGTACTTTTGTACATCAGGCCGCCCACCAAACCCGCTGGCAACAGAGCAAAAACCAATAAGCTGCAAACCAGGATGCTGCGCAAGCGCCAAGCAGTCACTGGGTTTTTTGCGGAGGCAAGGCTTGGTTCTTGAGAAAGCATAGGGTAGGCCAACGGATATCAAATTCAGGTGAAAAAAACTATTGTCACCCCATTGCCTCCTTACCAACGGTTTTACGCCAACAAACGGCTCTGTGTGAGATAAATGGCACACTATTTTATGAAAAATCAGGCTGCACCTGGGTTATTACCGGGCCGAATTGGCTAATTTCAGTATGTTCAGTGCTTAGAGCAATGAAAACTCTGGCAACTACCACTCTTGGGCGCTCACCCACTGTGCAACGGTCATATCCGCGTCGGCTTGGTGCGCGCGGTTTACCTGGTACTGCAGGCTGGGGCTTGTGCTGCGCTATGATCTTTGCAGATGATTACATTTTTCAGCTCGGACCACCACCTGCACGCGCCGGAGTACGAGTTTTACCGGGGCCAGCGTGTGCCGTGCTTTGAAACCCCCAGCCGTGCAGACTATGTGCGCATGCAATTGCTAGCGCGGGGGCACACCCTGCGTGCGCCCGATGTGGACAGCACTGCGTTACTGGTGCAGGTGCACACCGAGCGGTATCTTAAGTTTGTGCAGACTGCCTGGGCGCAATGGCTTGCTCTGGA
>JAYVDN010000318.1:0-3755 GCA_043749385.1 Polaromonas sp. | reverse complement strand
GTGGAACTGCACCAGCAGGCTTTGTTTGTTCCAGGCGGCTTGCGCGCCCCACGGGGTGTTGGCTACCGCTTCGTCCAAGGCTGTGCACAGCACATAGCGCGAGGCGATCACTTGTCCGTTGTCCAGGCCCAGCTTGTGGGCATCAGTTTCAAAGCGCTGCATGGCTTGGGTGAGCGAGTTGCGCAGGGCGGGAATGTTGGGTGCGTGGCGCACATTGCGCAGGCTCGATATCAAACCGAGCAGGGTACTTGCGGCTGATACCAATGGGTTGAGTACGGCCACAGCGGCCATGTCAAGGGGTGCAGTGGTGTCTGCCACGCGAAATGCGCCAGTGGACAAGGGAGAGGTTTGGTTGTGCTCGTTGCCCGCCATGCGGGGCTTGGGCTTGATAACGGTGCGATCGTTCTCAAACGCAGCAAAGGGGTCGGGAGTACTCATGATGCAAGACCTTAAGAACGTATGGCCCAAAACGCTAGATCAAGCCCCGGGAATTCACCTGCGATGTGCATGGCAACCCCCCCCGATTTTTCTAGCTGGCGCCATAAGTCGCTGTTGCGTGTCTCCAGCTCAAAGTAGCTGGCACCCGTGTGGAAAGGTATTTGGCGCGGCGCCACCGGCAGTGGCTGCAAAGTGACACCGGGAAGTTGCAAGTTGACCAGATCGCGAATGCGCTCCACCGGACCAATCTTGACCTGGGTGGGAAAGCGTGAGCGCAGCGCATCACCGGGCATGGTGGAGGTGACGGCTAACACAAAGGTAGCGTTGCGTTGCAGCTCCACGTCGCTGATGACCGCTACGCGAACGCCGTGCTTGCGGTCGTGCAGCTCGATGCGTATCGCAGACTGCTCCAGCACCATGGACAGGCTGCGGCGCAAATCGTCCATCAGGGGCTGAAAGCTGGCGGCCAGATCGTCGTGGATATAGGGGCCAAAACGGGTGCCGCGCCGGGTTTCCCGAAAGATCGCCAAGTCGCCCGACAGAGACAGGGCGATTTCGTAAAAATGCTGCGGGTGCAATAACGAAATGCGGGCCAGGTGCGCCAACACCGGCTCGTTGCGGTTGACGGTTTGCAGCATCAAGAAATCGGCAATCTCAGAGACCCCACCGCTGCCGGTTTGGGTCATGCGGCCTGCCAGGGCATCGCCGCGCTGGCGCAGTAAACCCAAGAGCTCATCGACAAAAGACTTGAGGACGCTACTGGCCGCTACATCCAGCAGCGGCGGAATATGGCCACGCTCCAGCACCACCTGGTTATCGACGCGGCGCTCTGTCACGCGGCTGACGTTGATCACTGTCCAAGCGTCGGTGGACTCGCTGGCGCGCATGAGCCGGGTGTGTAATTGGCCCAGTTGGAGCAAAGCAGTACGCTCGCCTGCGGTGTTGGAGTCAGGCACATCGACCTCCACCACGCGGTGGCGCACCAGGTCTTCAAAAGCGTCTACATCGGCCTCACGCGCGCCCGCGCGGCGCAGCGGCAGTGCCAGCACGATGGCTTCGTCACGCATCTCGGGGGGAATCAACACCGCATCGGGCAGCGGATCGACCGCTGGCATGTCAAAAATAGTGCCGTCCGGAAACACGCCAACCGCGCGAACCAGCGCCAGCTTGCCCAGCGTAAGGGCCGCTTGGTCAATCTCAATTTCTGAGAAGCCCCAAGCGTAGGGCGTTGTCGAGCGCAGCAACACATGCCGCGCATGGTCGCCGTGGCGCTCGCTTTGCTGCAAATGCTGGGGCTGCAGCAGCATGCCCTCGCTCCAAACTACCTTTTTTCGCCAACTCATGGGTCTTCCATCGCCAGGTAAGGTAAACACATCGCCGATCGCCGATCGCGGATTGCAAATCGCCACGCATAGGCATTCACGGATGCCATCACCCGTACATGTAAGACGTACAACCCGGCTGGTTTTTTGAAACTTCCTTGTATTTTTATGCTTTTACTGCGTGGCTGTGTCTACAGGCAAAGTCAAAGGGGCCAATTTTGGCGTGTACTATCGTGCCTATGCCCCTAAATACCTACCTGACGGACGACGCAAGGCGTCCAGCCTCCATCGATGACAACCGAGGCGACTGGGTCAACCTGGAGCTCAATCGCGCCTTCATGGCCAACGCAAAAACGGGTGTCTTTACCACCACGCTGGGTTTGTTGGCCATTATGTTGATGCTGTACGGTTTGGTATCCACCCCATTTTTACTGGCTTGGGGTATAGCTGTCGTGTGCATGGCAGTGTACCGCCGATGGATTGCCACAACCTACCTGGCAGTGTCTGCCAACGCCAACGCGCCCTATCTGCGTACCCTTTTCAGTCGCCATCGCTGGAGTTGGCCAGCAAGTTCGGTGCTGTGGGCAAGCCTGATGTTTTTGTACTTCGGGCGCGTGCCCTTGACCAACCAATTTATCTGTATCCTGGTTTTAGTGGGTATTGGTGCATTTTCCGTGATGCTGATGTCTGCCAGGCTGGATTGTCTTTTTCCCTATGTGCATGGTTTGTGTGCTACCTGCTTGTGCGCAGTGCTGGTTTTATGGATCAGCGAAGGCCTCGCGTTCACACAGTTTTTTGACTTGGCAATGGTCATTTTGGTTGCCATGTTTTGGACCGTCCTGCTGGTCACAGGGAGGCGTTTTCACGGGATGCAAAGGCGTGGCTACGAGTTGCAATATGACAATGAACGGTTGATTGCCTCGCTGCGCGAGCAGACTAAAACAGCGATGCTGGCCGTGACGGTGAAGAATAGCCTATTGGCCAACGCCGCCCATGACCTGCGCCAACCGGTGCATGCGCTGGCTTTTTATGCCGATTGGCTGCGCAATGAACCCGAGTTGGCTGCTGAAGTGGTGCCTAAAATTTTATCGGCCACAGACTCTGTTCATACATTGTTCAACAGCTTGTTTGATTTTGCCAAAATCGAAGCGGGCGCGGTGCAAGCTAGATTTGCTGCCGTACCCGTGTGCGAGATAGTGAACGATGTGATGCTGCAATTTAACCCGGCTGCCTTCGGTAAAAACATCGTTTTTCGCCAGCGCATCGCCCCGGGGTATGTCTGGACTGACCCAGTGCTGATACGGCGCATTGTGGGTAATTTGGTCGCCAATTCGGTACGTTACACCCAGCACGGCGGCGTGCTGTTAAGTACCCGGGCCCGACAAGGCCGCATGTGGATGGAGGTCTGGGACACTGGGGTAGGTATTGCTCCAGAGCATCAAGAGCAGGTGTTCCAGGAGTTTTACAAAGCCTCGCA
This sequence comes from Polaromonas sp., assembly GCA_043749385.1. Classification (GTDB taxonomy): domain Bacteria; phylum Pseudomonadota; class Gammaproteobacteria; order Burkholderiales; family Burkholderiaceae_C; genus JAAFIP01. The sequence goes on along the minus strand of JAYVDN010000318.1, from coordinate 518 downwards.
GCACAGCGGTACCGAGGACGGTTTTGGCTTGGGACTGGCGATAGTCAAACGCTTGTCGCAGGTGCTGGGGCACAAAATAACCATGACATCGCAGCTTGGAAAAGGCACCTGTGTACGAGTAGAAATTGCGCTGGCAAACAGCGACGGCACGGGCCCGATGCAGTCCTAGCGCGTCTCTGCTGCATTAGACCCAAGCTACCTTAGGCCAAGCTACCTTAGACCACGCCGTGCGTTCTAGCCCAATGGGTAGCTTGCGTGCGGCTCTTGACATCCAAACGGCGAAATAGCCGCCACAGGTGCACTTTGACCGTGTGCTCGCTGATGCCCAGTTGTTCGGCGATATCGCGGTTAGACAAGCCGTCGTCCAATAACTTGAGCAACTGCTTTTGCCGCTTGGAGAGCTTTTCGTTCTCCACCGCGTTGTCGCCAAATTCACTCTCCGGTGCTACCAAGGCACGCAGCGACTGGGCAAGATGGCTGGCGCCGGCGGCTTTTTCCAGGTACAAGTCTGCCCCAGC
>JAYVDN010000317.1:0-8396 GCA_043749385.1 Polaromonas sp. | reverse complement strand
TGCGCGCATCAGCCTCATTGGTGATTGCTGGCCTGGTGGCAGATGGCGAAACCCTGATTGACCGCATCTACCACCTCGACCGTGGCTATGACCGCATGGAAGCCAAGCTGCGCGGCATCGGTGCGGACATTGAGAGACTGAAATGATCACGCTTGCTTTATCCAAAGGCCGTATCTTCGAAGAAACCTTGCCCTTGCTCAAAGCGGCCGGCATAGAGGTATTGGAAGATCCTGATAAATCGCGCAAGCTGATTTTGCCTACCAACCAGGCCGATGTGCGCATCCTGCTGGTACGCGCCAGCGATGTGCCTACCTATGTGCAGTACGCGGGCGCTGACCTCGGCGTGGTGGGCAAAGACACGCTGCTGGAGACCGGCCATCAAGGCCTGTATGTGCCGCTGGACTTGAAAATTTCCAAATGCCGCATCAGCGTGGCCGTGCGCGCCGACTTTGACTATGCCGGCGCCGTCAAGCAAGGCGCGCGCCTGCGCGTAGCCACCAAATATGTCGCCATCGCGCGCGAGTTTTTCGCCAGCAAGGGCGTGCATGTGGATTTGATCAAACTCTACGGCAGCATGGAGCTGGCGCCCCTTACCGGTCTGGCCGATGCGATTGTGGACTTGGTGTCCACTGGCAATACGCTCAAAGCTAACCATTTGATTGAGGTCGAGCAGATCATGGACATCAGCTCGCGCCTGGTGGTCAACCAAGCCTCCCTCAAGCTCAAGCAATCGCGCATTCGCCCTTTGATCGACGCGTTTGCCAGTGCAGTGGCTGCTGGTTGACTTGCGCCGCATATTTTGATTCATTGGTAACTTGCTATGACTTTAGTAGCTTCTCCCGCAATTTTTTCCACTACCAGTGCCGAGTTTGAGGCCCAATTCAAGGCCAAACTGCATTGGTCTGCCGATGCAGACGCGGCGATTGAGCAGCGCGTGGCCGACATCCTGGGAGACGTCAAAACGCGCGGCGATGCTGCAGTGCTGGACTACACCGCTCAATTTGACGGCCTGGCTGTGAGCAGCATGGCTGAGTTGGAACTGACGCAGGCCGATTTCAAAGCAGCGTTTGACGGCCTACCTGACGCACAAAAAGATGCCCTGCAAGCCGCCACGCGCCGCGTACGCAGCTACCACGAAGCGCAGAAAAAGGCTAACGGCGAAAGCTGGAGCTACCGTGACGAAGATGGCAGCCTGCTGGGCCAAAAAGTCACACCACTAGACCGCGTAGGCATTTATGTGCCAGGTGGCAAAGCCGCTTACCCATCCAGTTTGATCATGAACGCCGTGCCTGCGCACGTGGCGGGCGTGCAGGAAATCATCATGGTGGTGCCCACGCCCGTGCGCGGCAGTGTGGCCACTGGCGGCAGTGGCGCAGCCACCGCTGCGCGGGGTGAACGCAACGAGCTGGTATTGGCGGCAGCCTATGTAGCCGGTGTGACGCGTGCCTTCACCATCGGCGGCGCGCAAGCCATCGCCGCACTGGCCTTCGGCACTGCGACGGTTCCCAAAGTAGACAAAATCACCGGCCCCGGCAATGCCTATGTGGCCAGTGCCAAGAAGCGTGTGTTCGGCACCGTGGGCATCGACATGATCGCCGGGCCGAGTGAGATTTTGATCATTGCCGACGGTACTACCCCGCCCGACTGGGTGGCGATGGACCTGTTTAGCCAAGCCGAGCACGACGAGCTGGCACAAAGCATCTTGCTGTGCCCCGACATGGACTACATCAACGCCGTGCAAGCCAGCATCACCAAGCTGCTGCCTGAGATGCCGCGCAAAGCCATCATCGCCAAAAGCCTGAACGACCGCGGTGCATTGATCCACACCCGCAGCATGCAAGAGGCCTGCGAGATCAGCAACCGCATCGCGCCCGAGCACCTGGAGATCAGCAGCAACAACCCGCACCAGTGGGAGCCCTTGCTCAAGCACGCAGGTGCCATCTTCATGGGGGCCTATACCTCAGAGAGCCTGGGCGACTACTGCGCAGGCCCCAACCACGTGCTGCCCACCAGCGGCACCGCGCGCTTTAGCAGCCCGTTGGGCGTGTACGACTTTCAAAAACGCTCCAGCATCATCGAAGTGAGCGAGCAGGGAGCGCAAGTGCTGGGCAAAATTGCGGCCGAGCTGGCTTATGGCGAAGGTTTGCAGGCGCATGCGCGGGCAGCGCAGATGCGGCTGAAGTAATGCAGCTAAGCACTCGCATGCGTTAAATTCACACGAATTTCGTGTTGCACGAATTTCGTGTTACTATTTCAAGCATGAAAAACGTCACCATCACTGTAGAAGAGTCGGCATTAGAATGGGCGCGCATTGAAGCCGCGAGGCGTAACTCCAGTGTGTCTCGGCTGGTCGGCGAAATGTTGACCGAGAAGATGCGCCAAGAAGATGCGTACGCGCAGGCGATGCGCAAAGCGACCAAATTGGAGTCTTGGGGCGCCAGCGACGGCCCTTATTTCACCCGGGACGAGCTGTATGAACGCAACAATTTTCGTTGATACCAACGTCCATCTCTATGCCAAAGACACGCGCGATGCAGACAAGCAGGTGCGCGCTAACGAATGGTTGACCTGGTGCTGGACACGGCGCACCGGGCGCATCAGCACCCAGGTGCTCAATGAGTTTTACAACAACGCGATCACCAAATTCAAATCCGTGGTCACGCTAGAGAAGGCGCGCGAACAAGTGCGCATGCTGAGGCTATGGCAGCCGCCGCATCTGGACACCTACACGGTAGATGGTGCCTGGGTGATGCAAGACCGCTACAAGCTGAGCTATTGGGACGCGCTGATCATGTCGTCTGCACAACAGCAAGGCTGCGGCTACTTGCTCAGCGAAGACATGCAGCATTTGCAAAGCTACGACACCGTGCAGGTGATGAACCCGTTTTTGATGACCCCCGCTGAATTTGAAAGCATAGCGCAGTGATATGACTAATTTACAAAATATGATCCTTTCCCACATCCGGCGTGACGTGCAATCCATGCATGCCTACGCTATCCAAGACTCGGCTGGTATGGTCAAGCTGGACGCGATGGAGAACCCCTACGCCTTGCCGCCAGCGCTTCAGGCTCAACTGGGTGAGCGGCTGGGCAGGCTGGCGATTAACCGCTATCCCGGTACGCGCAGTGACGATTTGAAAACCGCCTTGCGCAGCTACGCTCAGATACCTGAGGGTTACGGCCTGATGCTGGGCAATGGCTCGGACGAGCTGATATCGCTGCTGGCTATGGCTTGCGATACGCCTGCACCTACGGGTTCCGGCAAGTTGTCGGGCGGCAAAATCCTCGCGCCCCTGCCCGGCTTTGTGATGTACGCCATGAGCGCGCAGTTGCAGGGTTTGCAGTTCATCGGCGTACCGTTGACGGCAGACTTTGAGCTGGACGAGCGCGCCATGCTGGCCGCCATTGACACCGAAAAGCCAGCCATCACCTACATTGCCTACCCCAACAACCCCACGGCCAATCTGTGGGACGAAGTCGTCATCAAAAAGATCATCGCCGCGACGGCAGAATATGGCGGCATCGTGGTGATGGACGAAGCCTACCAGCCCTTCAGCAGCAAAAGCTGGATGACCCACCTCCACGCCGCACCCGAGGCGAACGCCAATGTGCTGCTGATGCGTACCTTGAGCAAGTTCGGCCTGGCCGGTGTGCGCCTGGGCTACATGACCGGCCCGGCAGCGCTGATCAACGAAATTGACAAGCTGCGCCCGCCCTACAACATCAGCGTGCTCAATTGCGAATGCGCGCTGTTTGCGTTGGAGAATAAAGAGGTGTTTGCAGCGCAAGCTGTTGAGATACGTTCGCAGCGGGCTATGCTTTTAGAAGCGATTGCAAAAATTTCTGGTGCAAAGCCCATCAAAAGCGACGCCAATATGTTCCTGGTGCGCGTGGCCGATGCAGCGAAAGCGTTTGCGGGCTTGAAGCAGCGCGGCATACTGGTCAAAAACGTCAGCAGCATGCACCCGCTGTTGGCCAACACCTTGCGCATCTCGGTGGGTACGCCCCATGAGAACCAACAGCTGCTCGCAGCCCTACAAGAAACCTTAGACCATTGAGAGGCCGAGATGCCCAAGCAGAAATCATTTTTTGAAAGCGATGAGGACAGCGCGCAGACGCAGTCCACCGAACTTACCATTACGGCGCAAAAGCTGGGCCCTGAGCAACGCTTATTCAACCAGCTACTGGAAAAAATAGAAAAGCAAAGCAAGGCCTTGCAAAATCTCAAAACGCTGGCTGAGACTCACGACAAAGAGCGCCAAGCCAAGCTCGCGCCGCTTCGGGCACAGCTACATGCGTTGCAAGAAAAACTGGTGCTATTTTTAGACCAACGCCTGCAATCGCCCAAAGGATTGTCGCAGCGCGCGTGCGAGGATGTGCAGGAGCTGATTGCCATGCTGGTGGATGATTTGCAAGGCGCAGGTGGGCTCAGTCCTGCCATGCAAGAGGTGGCAGACCGCTATTTTGCAATGGACGACGACGAGCTTGAAGATGGCCTGGACCTTGAAACCTCGTCTGAGTTGAACCGCGCTATGGCGCAGGCCATGGGCGTGGAAGTGGATACGGACGGCCTGCTCTCCACTGACGAAATGATAGAAGCGCTGATGAAAAAAATGCAAGCGGACGACGACGCCGCCATGCATGCGCACGAGGCGCGCCAGGCCAAACGAAAAAAAACACCAAAACAAAAACTGGCTGAGCAAGAGCAGATGGATGCGCACAGCGCCCTGCGCAGCATCTACCGCAAACTGGTCAGCGCGTTGCACCCCGACCGCGAAAGCGACCCCGCAGAGCGCACCCGCAAAACAGCACTGATGGTGCGCGTCAATGCCGCCAACGACAGTAAAGACCTGCTCGCCCTGCTGCGCCTACAGCTCGAGATTGACCAAATCGACCCGTCCTCTGTGGCCAGTATGGCAGACGATAAATTGCGCGGCTTTAACCGCATGCTCAAAGAGCAGCTCAAAGAGCTGCAGGCTGAATACCACGCCATCATGGGCCATCTGCACATGGCGTTTGACTTGGGATATGACATCGTCTCACCCAAGGCGATGACCAGCGCGCTGCGCTTTCAAGCGCAGAGACTGAAGGACATGATCGAGGGCTTGAAATACGATCTTCAGGCCGTGCAGGACGATAAAGCGCTGAAAAAATGGATCAAAGTACAGATGTCTTTGATGGACGGTCCGGACTACTTCTAATCTGCCGCCCGTCCGTTTGAGCCACCAACCTGCGACAATACCGCTATGAACCGCACCGCTGAAGTCACCCGCAACACCAACGAAACCCAAATCACCGCCCGGGTCAACCTGGACGGCACGGGGATCGCCAATTTGTCCACCGGCATTGGCTTTTTCGACCACATGCTCGACCAGATTGCCCGCCATGGCCTGATGGACCTGGATATTCAGGCCGTAGGCGACCTGCATATTGACGGCCACCACACGGTAGAAGACGTGGGCATTACCTTGGGCCAAGCGGTTTTTAAAGCCGTGGGCGACAAAAAAGGCATCAAACGCTACGGCCACGCCTATGTGCCACTGGACGAGGCCTTAAGCCGCGTGGTGATCGATTTTTCGGGCCGCCCCGGGCTGCACATGAACGTGCCGTTCAAATCCGGCATGGTCGGCGAGTTCGATACCCAGCTCGCTTACGAATTTTTTCAAGGTTTTGTAAACCACGCTTTGGTGACCTTGCATATTGACAATTTGACGGGCGACAACGCCCATCACCAAGCCGAAACGGTGTTCAAAGCCTTTGCGCGCGCCGTGCGCATGGCGCTGGAGCTGGACCCACGTTCTGCTGGTGTGATTCCATCGACCAAGGGCAGCCTGTAGTTCAGTCCCTGGCAAGTTACCGTCTTTTTCGTTTAGAATTTGTATACTTTAAGCTGCCAGCCCAATAGAATATCGCGGGAGCAGCTACGTAATTAGTAGCACACAATATTTGCCTTTTCAAGATATGAGTAAGACCGTTGCAGTCGTAGATTACGGCATGGGCAATCTGCGCTCGGTGTCCAATGCCGTGAAAGAGGCTGCCAAGGGCACCGGCTTTGACGTCATCATCACCCAGCGCCCCGATGAGGTGCGCGCCGCCCAGCGCATCGTGCTGCCCGGGCAAGGCGCCATGCGCGACTGCATGGCCTGTTTGCACGAGTCTGGATTGAAAGAATCCGTGCTCGAAGCCGCGCAAAAAAAGCCCATGTTCGGCGTATGCGTGGGCATGCAAATGCTGCTAGACCATAGCGACGAGCAAGACACCCCCGGCCTGGGCCTGATTCCTGGCCAAGTGCATAAATTTGAGCTGGCGGGCCGTTTGCAGGATGACGGCAGCCGCTACAAAGTGCCCCAAATGGGCTGGAACCGTGTGCACCAGTCTCAGTCGCACCCCGTGTGGGGCGAGGTGGCCAACGACAGTTGGTTTTACTTTGTGCACAGTTTTTACGTTAAGCCCAAGCTGGCCGTGCACAGCGTAGGCATGTCTGTGTACGGCGCGCAGTTTACAGCCGCCATCGCGCGTGATAACATTTTCGCCACGCAATTCCACCCAGAAAAAAGTGCCACGCAAGGGCTGGCCCTGTACCGCAACTTCCTGCACTGGAACCCTTAGTGGACGATTCTAGAATATCCACAGCCTCTATTTTTTCGTCCTATTTTTTGACCTAGCACCATGCAACTTATTCCCGCTATCGATCTTAAAGACGGCCACTGCGTACGCCTCAAACAAGGCGACATGCTCCAATCCACCGTCTTTAGCGAAGACCCCGCCGCCATGGCGCAAAGCTGGTTCGACAAAGGCGCGCGTCGTTTGCACCTGGTTGACCTGAACGGCGCGTTCGCTGGCAAGCCGCAAAACTTTGCCGCCATCAAAAGCATCTTGAAAGCCGTGGGCCAAGACATCCCCGTGCAGCTTGGCGGCGGCATCCGCGACCTGGACACCATCGAGCGCTACATCGACGCAGGCCTGCAGTACGTCATCATTGGCACAGCAGCCATTAAAAACCCCGGCTTCCTGCAAGACGCCTGCACGGCATTCCCCGGCCACATCATCGTGGGGCTGGACGCCAAAGACGGCAAAGTGGCCACCGACGGCTGGAGCAAGCTTACTAAGCACGACGTGATCGACATCGCTAAAAAGTTCGAAGGCTACGGCGTGGAGAGCATCATCTACACTGACATCGGCCGCGACGGCATGCTGTCGGGCGTGAACATCGATGCGACTGTCAAGCTAGCCCAAGCCCTCACCATCCCCGTCATCGCCTCTGGCGGCCTGTCCAACATGCTGGATATCGAAAAGCTCTGCGCCGTAGAAGGCGAAGGCATCCAAGGCGTCATCTGCGGACGCGCGATTTACAGCGGTGATTTGGATTTCGCGGCTGCGCAGGTGCGGGCGGATGAATTGAACGGATAAGCCGCTATGACCGACTCGCAAGCTGATGATGTGCGCTGGCTCCAGCGGCTGGACAGTTTCAAGCGAGCGCGCCAGCAATTGCAATCGGCCGTCGAACTGGGCCAACAGCGCAGCTTGAGCGAACTGGAGCAGCAAGGCTTAATCCAGGCGTTTGAGTTTACCCACGAGCTGGCCTGGAACGTGATGAGAGACTATTTGCGTTCGCTGGGCAACAGCACCGTGATAGCGTCCCGTGATTCCACGCGCGCTGCATTCGCTGCCGAGCTGATCGCTGACGGAGAGAGCTGGATGGACATGATAGTCAGCCGCAACCTGTCCTCGCACACCTACAACCGCGATATCGCTAACGCGCTGGTACAAAAAATCGCAAGCTCGTACGCTGCCTTGTTTGCGCGGTTTGAGCAAAAAATGGTAGACATCGCGCATGCAAGCAGCCACTGATTTTGGCTTGCCACCGCGCACGCTGGGTCTTTTGCGCGAGGTGCTGGGCAAGCACCCGGGCATACAGCGCGCTATCGTGTATGGATCGCGCGCCAAAGGCAACTTTCGCCCCGGCTCCGACATTGACTTGACACTCGACGCGCCAGAGTTGCAGTTTTCTGAGCTGTTGCGCATCAACGGCGAGCTTGACGATTTGATGCTGCCCTACACCATTGATTTGTCGTTGCTCAAGCAGATCGACAATCCGAGTCTGCTTAGCCATATCGAGCGGGTTGGCAAGCTGCTGTGATGCATTTTGCAAAAGATGTTTCTAGGCTTTGGCGTGCAGAGGCGCATGTTTATAGGCAGCCAATTCAAATCAACCGCTCTTGCATTGAGGCATCCGCTATAGGCCGCAAGCGGGCAAAGTCCAACAATTCTGCTAAGCGTGCACCTTTATCCTGCCATTCCAACAGTATCGACTCTGCCAGCAAGACGTAATGCCACTGCAAGCCGCAGCGCTGCTCAGGCGGCAAGCCGTTGATGCGCCCACACCAAGAGGTGGC
>JAYVDN010000316.1:0-6570 GCA_043749385.1 Polaromonas sp. | reverse complement strand
GTTAGATACACCATTAGATACACGCCTTTTATGCTGGAAATCCAATAAATAAAGGCGCCAAAAGCTATTATTTTGATAGCTCATGGAGCTTTCCTGCCCGTTAGTTTCGCGAGGCATGTTTGGCCTACAATTAGGTAAGTTCAATCACTAGGGGTAAATTTATGCGTAACTCTGAACCCGCTGGGGCGCTGTCTGTGCCGCCTTCGGTCTTGGCGGCTTTGCATATTTCGGCCAACGACCCCGTGCACTGGGAGGTGCGCAATGGCGAAGCGGTGCTCAAAGCCGCTGTAGCGCGTCGCAGCGTAGACGAGGTGGCGGGCATGCTGGCACCGCAGCTTGCAGGCAAACGCATTCGCTGGAGTGCTGTGGCCGCCAGTGCACGCGCCGCTTGGGGACAAGTGCGTTGATCGCCATTGACACCAATATCATTCTGCGGTTTTTGACGCGACAACCCAAGGCGCAGTTTGAAACCGCACGCGACTTGTTTCGCAAAGGTGGGCTGTTCGTCAGCACGCCGGTGGTGATGGAGGTTTACTTTACTTTGACGGGTAGCGTTTTGGCCTTTGCTGATGACCATGCCTTGGATGCTTTGGATGCTGTGCTGCGCTTGCCCGGCGTAGACGTGCAGCATGCTGACGAGGTGTTTGCTGCGATAGCTTATGCACGGCAAGGCCTGCCCTTTAAAGATGCTTGCGTATTGGCGTTTAGCGCCGAAGCTTCGCGGCTGGCCACATTTGACAAACCGTTTGCCAAGCGTGCAACCAAGCTCAAGCTGCGGCCTTTGGTACAGGTGCCCTAGGGTACGCCCTTAGGCTCTCACTGCCCGTACATTGTGTGGGGCTGAGCAGATATTCCAGCACGGTGCGCCTGCCTTGGTGGATTTCTATGGCCACTTGCATGCCTGCGTTGGCTGGCAGCCCCTGACCCACGATCCTAGGCCAAAGCTACCCGCGCCGAAAGGCAAACACGGCCATGCTAGCGCGGGCATTGGGCCACCAGCGCACCACTTGGCCGCCCTGCATGCCGAAGGCATCGGTCACCTGGAGCTGGTCTTTGGCTGCCAGCGCGGCAAAGTCGGCAAAGGTGCCGACGCGGATGTTGGGCGTGTCGTACCACTGGTAGGGCAGGGTTTTGGTCACCGGCATCTGGCCTTGCAGCACCTGCAGGCGGTTGGGCCAGTGGGCGAAATTGGGGAACGCCACAATGCCCAGCTTGCCCACGCGCGCGGTCTCGCGCAGCATGACCTCGGCGTTGCGCAGGTGCTGCAAGGTGTCGATTTGCAGCACCACATCAAAGCTTTGGTCCTGGAACATGGCCAGACCTTCGTCCAGGTTCAGCTGAATCACGTTGACACCGCGTGCCACGCAGGCGTGCACATTGCTGTCGTCAATCTCTACGCCGTAGCCCGTGCAAGCGCGCGTGGCCTGCAAGTGCGCCAGTAATGCGCCGTCGCCGCAGCCTAGGTCGAGCACGCGCGCGCCGTGCGGCACCATCTGGGCGATAGCTTGGTGGAGGGCTTTATCGCTCATGCTGTTCTCGCCTCCACGTTTACCATGCTTGTATTTCCGTTTTCAATGCTAGCGAAGTAAGAGCGGACTATGCTCATATAACGTGCGTCATCGAGTAAAAATGCATCGTGTCCATGCGGCGCGTCAATCTCGGCATAGCTCACAGCGTGGCGATTGTCTAGCAAGGCTTTGACCAGCTCGCGGCTGCGTGCAGGGGTAAAGCGCCAATCAGTAGTGAAGCTGACCAGCAAAAATTTAGCCGTAGCGTTGGCGAGCGCTTTGCTTAAATCACCGCCGAATTGTTTTGCCGGATCAAAGTAGTCCAGCGCACGCGTGATGAGCAAATACGTGTTGGCATCAAAGTACTCGGCAAACTTATCACCCTGGTAGCGCAGGTAGCTTTCGATTTGAAACTCCACCTCTTGCGTGGTGTATTGATAGGGTAGCTGCGTTGCGGCGAGCGCCGCCGGGCCGCCCCTGGGTGCGAGGCCCCCACGCTCCGGTAAAGCCGGAGCCCCTTCCCCGGCTTGGGGCAGCGCAGCACGCGCAGCGGCGAGCGTGGGGGCTCGTAACTGCCGCCCAAACTTCTCGTTCATCACATCGTCTGACAGATAGGTGATATGCCCCACCATGCGCGCAATGCGCAAGCCGCGCTTGGGGATCACGCCGTGCTGGTAAAAATGGCCGCCATGAAAATCCGGGTCGGTGGCGATGGCGCGGCGGGCGACTTCGTTGAACGCAATGTTTTCTGCCGTCAGGTTGGGCGCTGTGGCCACGCCAATGCAGTGGCGCACCCGCTCGGGGTATTGCAGCGTCCAGCTCAGCGCCTGCATGCCGCCCAAGCTGCCGCCCATCACTGCGGCCAGCGTCTGGATGCCCAGTGCATCGAGCAAGCGGGCCTGGGCGTTGACCCAGTCTTCCACGGTGACCACAGGAAAGTCTGCGCCATACACATGCCCAGTGTCGGGGTTGACGTGCATGGGGCCGGTGGAGCCGAAGCAGGAACCCAGGTTGTTGACGCCGATGACGAAGAACTTGTCGGTGTCCAGCGGCTTGCCGGGGCCGATCATGCTGTCCCACCAGCCTTCGGATTTGTCTTGCCCGGCGTACACACCGGCTACGTGGTGCGAGGCGTTGAGCGCGTGGCAAACCAGTACGGCATTGGACTTGCTGGCGTTCAAGGTGCCGTAGGTCTCGTAGGCCACGGTGTATGCGCGAATCGACTTGCCGCTTTGCAAGGCAAGCGGTGCGTCAAACTGCATGGACTGTGGCGTAGCGATCAAGGTCATGGCACAAACAAAAAAACCCAGCGCGCTAAAAACGGACACTGGGTTTGCGTCTTTAGCGGAATTTATAACGCGCCCGCAAGCTGGTGCAAATCGGCGCAGATCACAGTATAGGGGATAAGAGCGCGCTCGTGTGGGAAGCGTGGCTGCTTTTGTACGGGGACAGCTGCGTAGCCGTCCAAGCCAAGCACCAGGGCCTACATGACTAGCACCCGACTCGCAAGTTACCCAACCACCAGCGGCAACGTCACTTAGAGCGAAACACAATCTCTTTCATCCGCTGCAACTTCGGCGCAACCAGAGGCACCGTCAGCATCGTGCTGGCAATCGCCATCAACAACAAAGCCGTAAAGGTCTCGCTGGTAATGATGGCTTTGTCCAGCAAAATGTTGACAAAGATGATCATGATCAGAGCCTTGGTTTGCAGCAGCCAGCCAATGATGGACGCCTCACCCGGGGCCCACTTCAGCAACTTACCAGCCAGCTGGATGCCCCACAGTTTTCCCACCACCGAGGCCAGCAACAACAAGGCTGCGGCGATGAACACCGCCTGCCCACCCAGCGACCAATTGGTGCGCAGGCCCGTGCTTAAAAAGAACACCGGCATCAACACCAAGAGCACGTTATGGCGCAGCATGTCCATCTGCTCTTGGTTAAACCACTCGGTGTCCAGCACGGCCCCCGCAATGAACGCGCCCACCATAAAGTGAAGGCCCGACCAGTCTGCGCCCAGGCTGCACACGATCAACCAGATCAGGCCCGCGTACCAGCGGTCTTTCTCCGGCAACCAGCGCATGAGCTTGCGCAGCAGATAGCTGCACAGCGCAAACGCGGCCAAGAACGCCACTTGCTTACCCACGCGCTCCCAGTCCATCAGTATCAGCGCCAGCACGCCCCAGATCGCGATGTCGTCGATGCTGGCGTAGCGCAAGATGCGCTGGCCTATGGGCTGGCGCAGGATGGCCAGTTTTTCCATCAGCAAAATTAAAATCGGCAGCGCTGTGACGGCGCAGGCCATGCCCACGCCCAGTACAAACTGCCACTGCGTGGCCTTGGGCCCGATCCAGCCGGCAAAGCCCAGCATGCCGATGGCCACCAGGCTGCCCAGCAGCAGCGGCGTGCCCAGCGCGAGGCCTGCGGTGATGCCGCTTTCACGCCGGTGCTCCCAGGCCTTTTTCAAATCCAGCTCAATACCTGCAATCCAGACAAAAATCATCACACCCCACCAGGCGACACCATTCAGCGCAGTGGTGACCGAGGGATTGAGCACAAAGCTGTAGTAGTCGGGGAATATTTTGCCTAAGATACCCGGGCCCAACAGCACGCCGGCGATGATCTGCACCACCACCAGCGGGGCATAGTAGTCAGTCTTGCCCAGCCGCCAAATCAGGTAAGGCAAGGTGAAGATGATCGCCATGGCGATCAGGTAAATCTCGGTCGTAGTCATAGCTTGGTGTCGTGGCGGTGGGCTTTAGCTCGCCCATGCAGCGCCCGCCTGTGGCGCGCACGCTGCCGGTGTTGGGCAAAGGCCGGATTATGCCAGCGGCTTAGTTCAAGTTGGGTGCCAGCAGCCTGGCCATCAGCGCTTCGGTTTCGCCGCGCCGCTGGGCCATATCGCGCACCTGGTCGTCGCTGATTTTGCCTACGTTAAAGTAGATGGCATCCGGGTGGCTCAAGTAAAAACCGCTCACACTGGCCGCTGGGGTCATGGCCATGCTCTCGGTGATACCCATGCCGATCTCCTCGCATTTGAGCAAGTCAAACATCGCGGCTTTCACACTGTGGTCGGGGCAGGCCGGGTAGCCGGGGGCGGGGCGGATGCCTTGGTATTTTTCGGCAATCATGTCTTCGTTGCTCAGGCCCTCTTGCGCGGCGTAGCCCCACAGGTCTTGGCGCACTCGGGCGTGCAGGGCCTCGGCAAAGGCCTCGGCCAGGCGGTCAGCCAGCGCTTTGAGCATGATGGCGCTATAGTCGTCGTGGTCGTCGGTGAAGTACTTTTCCTTTTTGTCCACGCCAATGCCTGCGGTGACGGCAAAAAGGCCGATATAGTCCTGTTTTTGCAAGATTTTTGGGCCTGCAGGCCCCTGAAATATCGCGGGAGCAGCTCCTATTTGTGTAGCGTTTAACTTGGGCGCGATAAAGTCTGCCAGACAGCGGCTGGGGCGCATCACGCCGTCCACCGCTTGCTTTTCGGTCTGTTGGCGCATGCCGTACCAGGTCATGGCCACTTGGCTGCGGGTCTCGTCAGTGTAGATTTCGATGTCGTCGTCATTCACTGTGTTGGCGGGGTAAAAGCCCAGCACGGCGTTGGCGGTGAGCCAGCGGCCCTCGACCAGGCGCTTGAGCATGCGCTGGCCGTCCGCATACACACGCACGGCCTCGGTGCCTACTACGTCGTCTTTCAAAATAGCCGGGAAGGGGCCTGCCAAATCCCAGGTCTGGAAGAAGGGGCCCCAGTCGATGAATTTGACCAGCTCGGCCAAGTCAAAGTTTTTGAACACGCGGCGGCCAATGAATTTGGGAACGGGTGGCGTGGTGTCGGCCCAGGCTAGGGCTGAGCGGTCGTGGGGCGCGGCGGTTTTCAATGCCTCTACCAGCTCCGCGCGCTTCGGGGTAGGCAACCACTTGTTAGCCCGCGCCTTGTCCAGCGCCCACATGGGTATTTGCTTTTTGTTGGCGTGCTGGTGGCGCACTTTCTCGTAGTCGGCATTGATCTCATCGATGTACTTGGCCGCTTGATCCGACAGCAGGCTTTGCGCCACGCTCACGCTGCGCGAGGCATCGGGCACATACACCACGGGGCCTTCATAATGCGGCGCAATTTTGACCGCAGTGTGCACGCGGCTGGTGGTAGCGCCACCGATGAGCAAGGGGATTTTAGCCATGCGGAAATGCGGGTCTTTTTGCATTTCGGCGGCCACGTACTGCATCTCTTCCAGGCTGGGGGTGATCAAGCCGCTCAGACCAATGATGTCGGCCCCCTCAATCTTGGCACGCGCCAAAATTTCGTGGCAAGGCACCATCACGCCCATGTTCACCACCTCAAAGTTATTGCACTGCAAAACCACGGTAACGATGTTTTTGCCAATGTCGTGCACATCACCTTTGACGGTGGCAATGACGATTTTGCCTTTGGCTTTCACGTCCATGCCGGCGGCAGCGTGCTGCCTTTTTTCTTCTTCGATGTAGGGGATCAAATGCGCTACGGCCTGCTTCATGACGCGGGCACTCTTGACCACCTGGGGCAAAAACATTTTGCCTTGGCCAAACAAGTCGCCCACGATGTTCATGCCGTCCATCAGCGGCCCTTCGATCACGTGCAGCGGGCGGCCGCCTTTGGCCAGGATGATTTGATAGACCTCTTCGGTGTCTTCCACAATAAAGTCGGTGATGCCGCGCACCAAGGCGTGGGACAGGCGCTCGTTCACTGGCAGGGCACGCCATTCGTTCTTTTTGCTGTCGTCTTTGGCGGCGCCTTTGGCGTTTTCGGCCACTTCAACCAAGCGCTCGCCCGCGTCGGCGCGGCGGTTCAGCACCACGTCTTCTACCCGCTCGCGCAGGGTAGGTTCGAGTTCTGAATACACGCCCATCATGCCGGCGTTGACGATGCCCATGTCCATACCTGCAGAGATAGCGTGGTACAAAAACACGGTGTGGATGGCCTCGCGCACGGGGTCGTTGCCGCGAAAGCTGAAACTCACGTTGCTCACGCCGCCGCTCACTTTGGCGCCGGGCAAATTCTCTTTGATCCAGCGCGTGGCGTTGATAAAGTCTAC
>JAYVDN010000315.1:0-2743 GCA_043749385.1 Polaromonas sp. | reverse complement strand
CGAAGACATGATCCGCGCGGCTGACCATGTGATTGACCTGGGGCCGGGCGCGGGCGTGCACGGCGGGCGCATCTTGGCGCAGGGCACACCAGACGAGGTGCAGGCCAACCCGGCCTCGCTGACCGGCCAGTATATGAACGGCACACGCAGCATTGCCGTGCCTAGCAAGCGCCACAAATGGTCTCCTACTATCAAACCGGTAGCGCCTGCGGCCAAGAAAGCCGCTGCATCCAAACATGCGCCCGCACCCAGCCGCCAGGCCCTGGCCTGGGCCGAGCGCAACGCGCACCACCTGGCCACGCAGGGCGAGATGCAGGCGATTCGCATCATTAACGCCACGGGCAACAACCTGCACAACGTGAGTGCCGAATTTCCGGTAGGCCTGCTGACCTGCGTGACGGGGGTGTCCGGCTCGGGCAAGTCGACTTTGGTAAACGACACCTTGTACGCCGCCGTCGCCCAGTCGCTCTACCGCGCACACGACGAGCCTGCCGCGCATGAAGAGATCCAGGGCATCGAGCATTTTGACAAGGTGATTAACGTTGACCAGTCGCCCATTGGCCGCACGCCGCGCAGCAACCCGGCCACCTACACGGGCCTTTTCACCCCCATCCGCGAGCTGCTGGCCGACGTGCCGATGGCGCGCGAACGCGGCTACGGCCCGGGGCGTTTTAGCTTTAACGTAGCGGGCGGCCGCTGCGAGGCCTGCCAGGGCGACGGTGTAGTGAAAGTAGAGATGCACTTTTTGCCCGACGTGTACGTGCCCTGCGATGTGTGCAAGGGTGCGCGCTACAACCGCGAGACTTTAGAAGTCTTGTACAAAGGCAAAAACATCTGGCAGATCCTCGACCTCACCGTCGAAGTAGCGCACGAGTTCTTCAAGGCCGTGCCCACCATTGCCCGCAAACTGCAAACCCTGCTGGACGTGGGCCTCTCCTACATCAAGCTGGGCCAGTCGGCCACCACGCTGTCGGGCGGCGAGGCGCAGCGCGTCAAGCTGGCGCTGGAACTTTCCAAACGCGACACCGGCCGCACCTTGTACATCCTGGACGAGCCAACGACGGGCCTGCACTTTGCCGACATCGAGCTGCTGCTCAAGGTGCTGCACCAGCTGCGCGACGCAGGCAACACCATCGTCATCATCGAGCACAACCTTGACGTGATCAAAACCGCAGACTGGCTGATTGACATGGGGCCTGAGGGGGGCGACGGCGGCGGACGGGTGGTGGCGCTGGGGACGCCGGAGGAGGTGGCGCAGAACGATGCCAGCCATACGGGGCGGTATTTGAAGCGCTTGCTGGCCCCTCCATCGCTATAGGTTTAATAGCTGCTTCCGCGATATTCTATTGGCTTGATGGCTTAAATGGGGCTCTTTTCCGTTTCGGGTGGCATACAACTACCCACACTCGTCTTAGGGTATTGTATTGACACACCAATACTGAGGAGAAACGGAGATGCAAGAAGCACTGTTTTCACAAGCACTGGGTTTAGCGCCCCCTTGGGCCGTAGAGCGTGTACAGCTGGATGTCAGCCATAGCCGAATTGATCTGTACATTGCCTGGCAATCCAAGAGCGCTGCGTGCCCCGCCTGCGGCGCTGCCCAGCAAACTGTGCACGACCACCGCCAGCGCACTTGGCGCCATCTGGACTTCTTCCAGTACGAAGCCCATGTGCACTGCCAGCTGCCCCGCATCCAGTGTACGGCCTGCCAGGGCACCACCCAGCTGGCCGTGCCCTGGGCCCGTGAGGGTAGCCGCTTTACCCTCCTGTTCGAGGCCCTGAGCCTGACGCTGGCGCGCGAGATGCCCGTCGCCGCGTGCGCCCGTATCCTGCGCTGCTCGAACAACGCCTTGTGGCGCCAAATCGATGCCCATGTAGGCGCAGCCCGGGCCAAGGAGAGCTATGCCGATGTCACTGTCATCGGCATTGATGAGACCTCCTGCGCCAAAGGCCATGACTACATCACCCTGGTGCACGACTTGGAGCAGCCCCGCCTGATCTTTGCTACCCCGGGTAAAGATGCCAGCACGCTGGAGCGCTTTGGCCAAGACCTCAAGGCGCATCAAGGCGATGCCACGAACATTGAAGTGGTGTGCATGGACATGTCTAAGGCCTTCATCCAAGGTGCGGCCAAGCATCTGCCCCAAGCGGCGATAGCCTTTGACCGCTTTCACGTCATCCAGATGGCCAACAAGGCGGTCGATGCCGTCAGGCGCGAGGAGGCCCGAACGCAGGACTGGCTCAAGAAGACGCGCTGGGGCTGGCTCAAAGACAGCACCAAATGGACCACCAAGGAGCAAGAGAACATGCAGTGGCTACCCCACAGCCACCTGAAGACGGCGCGGGCCTGGCGTATCAAGGAGGCGCTGCGTGATATCTATGCACTTCAGGCTGGCTCAGAGCAGACTGCACACGCGCTCAAGAAGTGGTTGCACTGGGCGCAGCGCTCGCGCCTGCAACCTATCCAGGACTTGGCGCGCAGTATCAAAAATCATTGGACGGGCATTGTGAAGGCCTTTGAGGCGGCCCACTTGCATACGGGCTATGTGGAGGCGGTCAACTCGTTGATCCAGGCGGCCAAGGCTAAAGCGCGGGGCTACGGCACTACTGAGCATTTCATCGCCATGGCTTTCTTGATTGCGGGCAAACTGACACACCTACCCACCAATCCGCTGCAAAAAGCAAGGCCAATACCCTAAGACGAGTGTGGACAGTTGTATGCCACCCGAAACGGAAAAGAGCC
>JAYVDN010000314.1:0-1872 GCA_043749385.1 Polaromonas sp. | reverse complement strand
GCCAGCGGTACAGCGCGCTTGCTCAGAGTGTGCGCCGCCGCTGCGATGGTGCTGGCAGTGGGTTTTGCTGCCTTGTTCTTTCCGCCAGTGCGTGGCGATCCCTTGCTGGTGTGGGCCGTGTTGGCTTTGGTGGTGACGTACACCGCCTACAGTATGGTAAGCGTGGCCCACCAAAGCTGGGGTGCGCGCTTGGGCGGCGACGCAGCGCAGCGCAGCCGCATAGTCGCCTGGCGCGAGGGCTTGGGTTTGGCGGGGGTGCTGGTGGCATCTGTGCTGCCCGTGGTGGCCGGACTGGGTGTGACGACGGCGGTGTTCATGATGGCTTTGGCAGCCGGTATGGCCGCGTGGACGCGCGCGCCCAAGCCAGCGGCACAGCACGCTACAGGTAATGTGCCCCAAGCCCACGGCGGCGCGAGTGATCAGACCCCCTTGTGGATGCCGCTGCGCCGCCCCGGCTTTTTAGCTTTGCTAGGGGTGTTTGTACTGAACGGCATTGCCAGTGCCATACCGGCCACCCTGGTGCTATTTTTCATCCAGGATTTGCTGCAAGCGCCCAAGGCGATGGAAGGTCTCTTTCTTACCGCCTATTTTTTGGCCGCTGCTTTGTCCATTCCTTTTTGGCTGCGCGCCGTAGCGCGCTGGGGTTTGTGGCGCGCGTGGCTGGGCGGCATGCTGTTGGCAGTAGCGGTATTCGTGTGGGCGGCCAATTTAGGCAGCGGTGATACCGTGCCCTTCATGCTGGTGTGCGCGCTCTCGGGCGTGGCACTGGGGGCGGATCTGGCGGCTCCGCCAGCGCTGCTGGCTGGTTTGATCCAGACCAATGGTGACCACGGCCAGAGCGAGGGCGGCTACTTCGGGTGGTGGAATTTTGCTACCAAACTTAACCTGGCCTTGGCCGCAGGCTTGGCCTTGCCGGCCCTGGCGCTGTTTGGCTACTCGCCCGGTGGCCGCTCACCGGCTGCGCTGCAAGCCTTGGTGTTTGCCTATTGCATATTGCCGTGCGCTCTTAAATTAATAGCTGCTATCGCATTATTCTATTGGGCTAAAGCCCGAAAGTTCGTATAACCTTGACAAAGCACCACTATGTACCGCCGCACACTTTTACTTGCTGGTTGCAGCACCGCTGCATTGCTTGGCTGCAGCACAACGCCGCAAATCAGCGACTACGCCAAAGAACAGCCGATCTTTGACCTCAAAACCTATTTCAACGGCACGGTCGATGGCTGGGGTATTTTTACCGACCGCAGCGGCAAAGTCGTCAAGCGGTTTTTGGTCACCATGGCTTGCACCTGGAACGGTGACGAAGGCGTGCTGGACGAAGACTTTGTCTACAGCGACGGCAGCAAGCAAAAACGCATTTGGCGCATGAAAAAACTGGCCGACGGCCGCTACGAGGGCCGCGCCGATGATGTGCTGGGCGTGGGAAACGGGCAGCAAATGGGCAATGCTTTCCGTTGGGGCTATACGCTCAATCTGCCCGTGGACAACAAGGTCTACGAGGTACAGTTTGACGACTGGATGTACCAGATGGACGATAAGGTGGTGATCAACAAAGCCACCATGAGCAAGTTCGGCTTTACCCTGGGTGAGCTGGTGGTGAACTTCAAGAAACGCTAGCACCATGAGTTTGAATCCTCCCATTCCCAGCTGGACAGGCCGCAGAGTCTGGCTCATCGGTGCCTCGACCGGCATTGGCCGCGCAACCGCAGAACTGCTGCACGCCAAAGGTGCCAAAGTGACGGTGTCGGCGCGCAATGCAGATGCGCTGAACGCTTTGGCCGCGCAATACCCCGGCCTGCAAGCTTTGGCACTGGATGCGACAGACGAGGCCGCCGTGCAAGCCGCTGCGCAACAGCTATTGGCCGCAGGGCC
>JAYVDN010000313.1:0-1553 GCA_043749385.1 Polaromonas sp. | reverse complement strand
TGCACATAGCCCCACATGACGACGATGAAAACCCAGGCGATAACAAATGGGCGCTTGTACCAGACTACGCGCGTCCAGCCGGCCGGTATGGCACGCTTGGTATCGTTTAGAAAATCAGCTGCTGCTATGGTGCTGACTTCCAGCTCGCGCAACGCGCCCAACGCGCTCTCGCCTGAAAAGTCAGTGCCCTGCCCTTTTTTACCAGTGGTGGTGGGGCTTTTTTTTGCAGAAGTGCCCATAGGGGAAGTTGGCTACAAAGGCTGCGGCTTTAAGGCTTTGCCACCTCAATGCCAGAGAGCAGTTGCAGCACCAGTTTTTGCGCCACGGCCGACAATGCCTCCCGGCTCCAACCGCTTTTGCCGCCGCTGGCAGAGTACACCACCTGGCCAGTGCCCAGATCTTTGACCTGCAACACCAAACCTACCGCAGGCTCGCCGTCCACCCCAACTTTGTAGCGCCACTCATCGACCGCGCCATACACCACATAACGGATACTTTGGCTTTTGGCCCATTTTTCAGCCTCTGCCTGCGCCTTGCGCTCGCTGGGTTCAAACAGGGTTTCCGGATTCAGGGCCGTCGGGTACATCTGTAGTTGCAGCAAACCGCGCGCGCGCAGGCTGGCCTCGATGATCGACTCGGCGCGCAAACCCGCCTGGGGCACGTCGGTGTGATTGGCAATGGGCAACAAGGCCACGCTCTCGCTACGGGCAATGACGATACTCTGACTGGTGCTTTGGGTCACAGCGCAACCCACCAAAATGAGCGCCAAGCTACCTCCAACCGCTATCGATTGAAGAGCGTCTTGCGCAATAATTACATAGGTTTTGATTGACTTAAACATCTAAATTACTTGGTAGCACACTATTTTACCGGTCTCCCGTCCACTCATACTGTATTCGTGCCTCGCGGCTAGTTGCGCCTGCGGCGGTGGGGCGTATTTCTATACCCACGCTCAGTTGGTCTCTACCCAACACCGTACCACGTAAACCCAATCGCAGCAAACCCGAGGTTTGCGTGCTGCCCAGGCTGGTGCGCCGCTCCACGCCCAGCTCACCATAGGGTCGTACAGCGCGGGAATAGGCATCTCGATTATCCAGTGTTTGCGCCAGGTTCCAGCCAATGCTGGCGTTGAAGCTGCTGGCGCTGGCAGGCACCCAGCCACCCGGCGCGCCCAAGGCGCTGGCCGAGGCGGCGTCTGCCTGGCCGTCGGCGCGCGTCAGGCTGCGTTGCCAGCCCCACTTGACGGTCCAGTCGGGGCTGTCGTTGCGTAAAAAATAGGTGCCGTTCAGGCCCATACTGCTGCCCCGCCCCAAGTAGGCCCCGTTTTGCGTGTGGTAGCGCGTAAGCGCGCCCTGGGCCCCCAACAACAGGTCTTTGGACAAACGGTAGCTGCTGGCCAAGGCCAGGCGGTCTTGCACGCCGCCCACACTGAGCGGGGCAGAGTCTTCGCTGCGCTGGTTTTTTTGCAGCGTGGCTTCTACGCTGGCACGCGCACTGAGCTGCTGCGACAAGCGCAGCACCAAGCCACTGATCTGGCCCAAGCCCTTGCGCTG
>JAYVDN010000312.1:0-5409 GCA_043749385.1 Polaromonas sp. | reverse complement strand
AGGGTGGTGCGCATGATGGCTACTTCCGTTAGTTGATGCTTTGATGACAAATTGTTAGACATCAAAACATCAAGCTATGCAATATCAGCGCGCAACTGTCTTGTATGCCTATGGTTTTACATAGGCGGCACCATTCGCCATGGAATGCTTGGCGTTCGACTCACAGGCCTTTGCGCAGACCTGCAGTGATTTGAGGGTGCTACATAAATAATAGCTGCTACCGCTATATTCTATAGGCCTGCAGCCTGATTGGTATATTAAAAAATGCGCTAAATTGACGCGTTTTTGGGGGGTGTGAGCGCCAGTGATGGTTTGAAAATGGATTGGGATGCAAATTTGACCATTTTCAAGTCGTTTTTAAGGTGCAAATTGGGCTGCAGGCCAATAGAATATGGCGGTAGCAGCTAGAATTTTAATAGCATTCTGGAATGCCTGAAAGCCCCATGGTTGCCGTCTGGTAGCGGCTAGGGCTTATCAAGCGGTCAACGCTCTTGTGTCGGCAATGGTGCAAGCTTAGAATAAATTGCATCTTAATGCTATGATGCGTTGATGCGTACCACATTAGACATTCCAGAGCCCGTGCTGCGCGAGCTGAAAACTCGGGCGGCCTCTACGGGGCAAAGCCTCAAGGCTTTGCTTAACGATTTGATTGAGCGCGCCATGCGCTTGCCCGATGCATCTGGGCAAACGGGCGCGGGCTTGGCCCATGCCCTGCCCGTTTTGGTGCGCTTGCAGGCGTCCATGCCATTACCCACACCCTTGGGGCAGGATGGTTTGGCCAGTAACGCGCAGCTGGCGGACCAG
This sequence comes from Polaromonas sp., assembly GCA_043749385.1. Taxonomy (GTDB): domain Bacteria; phylum Pseudomonadota; class Gammaproteobacteria; order Burkholderiales; family Burkholderiaceae_C; genus JAAFIP01. The sequence goes on along the minus strand of JAYVDN010000312.1, from coordinate 4,605 downwards.
TTGCTGCATGATGACATCGCCAAGCTCAAACGTATTGGTTTTATAGCGTAATGGCGCGCGATTTGTTGGATGTGAACGTGTGGCTGGCGTTAGCGCACCCTGGGCATACCCATCACCTTGCTGCCAAAGACTATTGGCAAAATTGTGCAGAACCGATGGCATTTTGCCGCACCACCATGCAGGGTTTTTTGCGCCTGGTGACACAACCTGTGGTGATGGGGGCTGCTGTGCACAGCGCGGCCGAGGCCTGGCTGATTTACAACGCGCACTTAGCCAGTGGGCGCGTGCAGATGGTTGCCGAGCCAGCCAGCCTGGAGGCGCAGTGGCGCGCGGTAACGCTGCGGGCAGATTTTGCGCAGCGTGACTGGACAGACGCGTATTTGGCCAGTTTTGCAATGGCGGCCGGTTGCCGCATGGTGTCGTTTGACAAAGGGTTTGCGCAGTATGACGGGCTTGAGTTTTTGCAGCTTAAGGTGTAGGGGCGGCAGCTCAAAAGAAGTCATCGGCACCTGCTAAACCTTGCAGAACACGTCAGATTCGCTTGTTGGTTTAGCAAAAAATACCAAATGGACGCATATAAAGATAACAAATAGCCGACTATTAAAGCTACAATCGTCCGCATGGCTGATCACTTGGATACCCCTCGCCTTTGTGCCCCAGCGCTGCGCGCGGCCCTGGCCGATACCCCTGTGGTGCTGATCCACGGGCCGCGCCAGTGTGGCAAAACCACCTTGGCGCAGCAGGTGGGGCAGCCTTTGGGCTATGCCTATGTGAGCTTTGATGACGATGCACGGCGCGCCGCGGCCTTGGCAGACCCAGTGGGCTTTGTGGCCGACCTGCCAGATAAAGTGATTTTGGACGAGGTGCAGCGCGTGCCTTGGTTGTTTACCAGTATCAAGGCCAGTGTAGACAAAGACCGTCGCCCGGGGCGGTTTATGCTGACGGGCTCTAGCAATGTGCTGCTGCTGCCCAAGCTGGCAGACTCGTTGGCGGGGCGGATGGAGATTTTGCGCCTGCATCCGTTTGCGCAGATTGAAATGCAGCCGCCTGAGCCTGGGCTGGCGCAGGCGGCTGCTTCTACCTTTATGCAGCAGTTGCAAGCGGGGCAGTTTGTGCCCAGCCCTGCGCACGAGCGGCGCCTAGGCAGCGCACTGGCTGACATGGTGGCTGCGGGCGGCTACCCGGCGGCGCTGGCACGCGCCGCGCCAGGGCGCAGGCGGGTGTGGTACCGGGACTATATTCACACCTTGGTGCAGCGTGATGTGCGCGAACTGGCGCGCATTCAGTCGCTGGATGCTCTGCCCAGGCTGCTTACGCTGGCTGCGGCGCAAACGGCACGGCTGATCAATGTGATGGACTTGGCCGCGCCTTTTCAGCTCAGCCGCTTGACGGTGCGTGACTATGTGAATTTGCTGGCACAGGTATTTTTGCTGGAGGAGCTGCCGCCTTGGTTTAGCAACCGGCTGAGCCGTTTGATCAAAACGCCCAAGCTGCACCTTACTGATACGGGCGTGGCCTGCGCACTGCTGGGGCTGGACGGCCCTGCTTTGTGGGCTGACCGGGCGGCACTGGGGCAACTGCTAGAGACCTTTGTGCTGCAAGAGCTGCGCCGACTGGAGTCTGCCAGTGATATGCCCAGCCAGTTCTACCACCTGCGTGACAAAGATGGCGTAGAGGTGGACATTGTGATGGCGCATGGCAACGGCAAGCTGTCGGGCATCGAGGTCAAGGCATCGTCTACCGTGGGCATACATGACTTTAAGGGGTTAAAGAAACTGCAAGCCAGCGAGCCGGAGCGCTTTCACTGTGGGGTGCTGGTGTATGACGGGGATGCTTGCCTGCGCTTTGGTGAAGGGATGTATGCAGTGCCTGTGAGCCGCTTGCTGGTGTGAAATTAAATCGCTTTTGGGTATTAAAACGGGCTGTAGATCAATGAAATAGAGCGTAAAAAGCTAATAAAAACATAGTACCCTGCATCTACAGCGCAGACTCTACCCACACCTGCACGCTGCGGTAATGAATAAGGAGGGTGATGCGATGTTGCTATTTTTAGTTATATATTGACAAATACCCTGATATAGCAACATACTGCGGGGATGAAACAACCACTCCACTGCACTCACGATCAGGCCGTGCTGGCGCTGGCCAAGCAGCACCCGCTGTTGCGGGCGCGTGTATTGACGGCACAGGCGCTGCCTACGGTGGTGCTTAGTCGTTTAGTGCGCGCAGGCAAGCTTGAACGGGTTGCGCGGGGGGTGTATAGCCTGCCGGGACGGCGTTTGAGTGAGCACAGCTCTTTGGCGGAGGTTGCGCTGCGCGTCCCGCGCGGTGTTGTGTGCTTGCTGTCAGCGCTACGCGTCCATGGGATCGGCACCCAGGCACCCTTCGAGGTTTGGTTGGCATTGCCCCACCACACACCCACCCCTGGGCTAGACCAGCCCGCTATCCGCACGGTGTACATGTCGGGCAAGGCATTGACAGAGGGTGTAGAGCGCATCCAGGTCGAGGGTGTTGCTGTGCCTGTCTACAATGCCGCCAAAACCGTGGCGGACTGCTTTAAGTACCGCAATAAAATCGGGCTGGAGGTTGCGCTGGAAGCCTTGCATGACGGATGGACGCAGCGCAAACTGACGGTGGATGCGTTGTGGCATTACGCCACCATTAATCGTGTAGCTAATGTGATGCGCCCCTACCTTGAGAGCGTGACGGTATGACCTCCAATCTGGCCGCCTCCGTCCGCGCACGCTTGAAGCAGCACTCTGATGCTGCAAAGCAGGAGTTCAATCTGACGCTGACACACTACGGTTTGGAGCGCCTGTTGTACCGATTGTCCATCTCTATGCATGCCCCCAATTTTTTGCTCAAAGGTGCGCTGCTATTTGCGCATTGGTACGCGCTGCCGCATAGACCCACACGCGATGCAGATTTGTTGGGCTTTGGTGCCGATGATATGGAGGCCGTCGTGGCGAGCTTTCGCGAGATATGCCAGATCGTGGTGGCTGATGGAATCGTTTTTGATCCGGCTGCGGTCAAAGGCACGGCCATCCGCAAAGTAGCTGGTTATGGTGGCGTGCGGATCGATCTCTTAGCCAGACTGGATAGCGCTCGCATCGCACTGCAAGTGGACATTGGATTCGGCGATGCGGTGACACCTGCACCGGAAGCCATCAGTTACCCGGTATTACTGGGCGACATGCCCGCACCGCAATTGCGAGCCTACCCAAAATACACCGTGGTGGCAGAGAAATTGCATGCCATCTGTTTGCTGGGTATGACCAACACCCGGATGAAGGACTACTATGATCTGTCGGTGCTGCTGCAAGACACTGCGCTTGCGCCAGGCGAACTTCATCGCGCCATCACTGCCACTTTTGCGCGGCGCAACACGCAAATGCCTGCGTCCTTGCCCAGCGGGCTGAGTGATGCTTTTGCCACCAGCACGGTAAAACAAGCGCAGTGGAAAGCCTTCCTGAAAAAGAACCGACTGGATGAGTCCTTGCTGACCGACATCGTGGTGGAGCTTCGTGATCGCTTTCAAAAGATCGGTGTGGTCTAAGTCAGGCTACTACAGCGCGGACTCTACCCACACCTGCACGCTGCGCCTCGGCCCCTGCCACACGTTGTCGGCGCCCGTCAGCGCCCGCACGTAGCGCCGGTCGGCCAGGTTGTGCACACTGGCACCCCAGCGCAGGCCCTGCTGACTTGGCTTGCTTTCTAGCCCGGCGCTCCACACGCCGTAGCCGGGGGCTCGAAAGCTGGCTTTGTCGTCACCGGGGCGGCTGGTGGCACCTTGCAATCGAGCCCAGGTTTGCAGGCTGGTGGCTACGGGTAGGCTGGCACGCAGGCTGCCGTAGCCGTCGGGGGTACCGGTTAAAAAGCCGCCTTGGGTGGGGCTGGTGCGGTCTTGCACGCGGGCGTGCAGGCGGGTGAGGGCGGCCTGCCAGCGCACGGGGTCAGTGGCAAAGTCGGCTTTGCCTTCCCAGCCTTTGGAGCGGTTGCTGCCAATCAGCACCAGCGCGTCGGGGTCGGTGGGGTCTTTGGCGGGCAGGTTGGACTGGCGCAGGTCAAACAGGGCTAGCGAGTAGTTTTGCCTATCCTGTTGGTACTGCCAGCCCAGCTCCCATTGGCTGCTGACGCTAGGCGGCAAAAACGCGCCGCCGGTGAAGCGGCCTCGGTTGGGCAAAAATGAGTCGCTGCGGCTAAGCCACAGGCGCTGGGAGGGGGTGATTTTTTTGCCCACGCCCAGCGAGCTGCTGGTGTGCGCGGCATCGGCCACGGGTGCTACCGCCACGGTGGGGCTGGTGCTGCTGGCCAGTTGGTAGCTGCTGCGGCGCAGGCCCAGGCGGGCATCCCACTCCCCTAAGCGCATGACATCGGCCAGTGCCACGCCGCGCTCTCGGTAGCGCTCAAAGGCAAAGCGGGGGGCCAGCGGCAAGGTGGACAAGTCGGTAGGGAAGACGGGGTGGTCTAAATCGAGCGTAAAGCCGGCAATGTTTTGCGGGCCAGCGAAGCTGCGGCCCAAGCTCAGGTGCTGCCACACGGCGGCCCAGTCGTGCGCCAGCTCGCCCGTGCGCAGCTGGCCTTTGAGCTTGAGGCCAAAGTCGG
>JAYVDN010000311.1:0-2723 GCA_043749385.1 Polaromonas sp. | reverse complement strand
TCAGCGGACACCGAGAACGTGCAAGGCGAGGTGCAAAAAAAGCTCGACATTATCGCCAACGAGGTACTCATCGAAGCCAACGAATGGGGCGGTAACCTGGCCGCCATGGCCAGCGAGGAGATGGACAGTATTTACCTGGTGCCTAACCGCTACCCGCAGGGCGAATATTTGCTGCTGTTTGACCCATTGGATGGTTCGTCCAACATCGACGTGAACGTCAGCATTGGCACTATCTTCAGCGTGCTCAAAAAGCCCGACGACAACGATGCAGGCATTGAAGAAAAAGACTTTTTGCAGGCCGGTAACAAGCAGGTGGCCGCAGGCTACTGCGTGTACGGCCCGCAAACCACCCTGGTGCTCACCGTCGGCGACGGCGTGGCCATGTTCACGCTGGACCGCGAGCAAGGCAGCTTTATCCTGACCGATGAAAACGTCACCATCCCCGCAGACACCAAAGAATTTGCCATCAATATGAGCAATATGCGCCACTGGGCCCCGCCCGTAAAGCGCTATATCGACGAATGCCTGGCGGGCAAAGACGGCCCGCGCGGCAAAGACTTCAACATGCGCTGGATCGCCAGCATGGTGGCCGACGTGCACCGCATCCTCACGCGCGGTGGCGTGTTTATGTACCCTTGGGACAAACGCGAACCCGAAAAAGCCGGCAAGCTGCGCCTGATGTACGAGGCCAACCCCATGGGCTGGCTGATCGAACAAGCTGGCGGCGCCGCCACCAATGGCCAACAACGCATTTTGGATATCCAGCCCAGCAAACTGCATGAACGGGTCAGCGTGATACTGGGAAGCAAAAACGAGGTGGAACGCGTCACCGCCTACCATCTTGAGGCCAAATAAGGCTCTAGCCCAATAGAATATTGCGGGAGCAGCTATTAAATAAATAGCGCGTCTGCAATCAAACTGTGAATTATGTTTTGCTATAATTCATTTTTCGCCGATGTAGCTCAGTTGGTAGAGCAACGCACTCGTAACGCGTAGGTCAGCAGTTCGATTCCGCTCATCGGCACCACCAAATTAGAAGCCGCTTCAGTCACCTGAAGCGGCTTTTTTCTTGAGTGCAGGAGTTTGTGAGCCCTATGCGGATGCATGAGTTGGGTAGCCCGCCTTTGCCCATCTCGGCCTGTATACAGATCAACGGGGCGGCGCGTAAAACCCATCAACGGCGCAGCAACCCCATGCGCGTTGCCTCGTACACCGCCTCTGTTTTATTGTGCACGGCCAGCTTGGCGTAGAGATTTTTGATATGCGTCTGCACGGTGTGCACACTCACATGGCGCAGCTTGGCGATCTCGGCGTAAGAGAAGCCTCTGGCGATCAGCTCTAGCACTTCTTGCTCGCGCGGGGACAGCGGCGGGCCGTCTGTGGGCTCGGCTACTGGCACGGCAGGCGCTATATTATCAGTAGCTGCTCCCGCGATATTCTGTTGGGCTACAGCCTCAATATGCTTTAAATCACCGAGCATGCTGCGGTATTTGGCCAGCACGCGGCGCGCGATCATGGGCGAGATGGGAGACGCTCCGGCTTTGAGCTGCAAGATGGCTTGGGCTACGTCGCCCTGCGAGGAGTCTTTATGGATATAGCCTGTGGCTCCGGCCTCGATGCTGGCTAGCACGTTGTCTTCGTCGCCAAACATCGAGATCACCAAAGCCTCACACTGAGGGTAGCGCTGCAAGGCGTGGCGAATGACCTCCAGGCCGCTGCCGTCGGGCAGGCCCAGGTCGGTGAGCAGCACGTCGATGGCATGTCCACTTTCGCCCAGCCAATCGAGCGCCTCGGCCACGCTGGCCGCTTGGCCCAGCAGTTGCAGTTGGTCGCAAGCGCGTACCGATTGGGCAAAAAACTCGCGGGTAGTGGGGTCGTCTTCGACGATGAGAACGCGCCATGGGGTGGGCATACGCTGTGGGCTCTGGGTTAAAACTGCAAAGAGCTACAGCATACCGCAGCCAACCGGCTAGGCCGAGGTGCGCGCGCCTACGGGCGCGCAAAGACCCATGTTTATGGGAGGCGGCTGCTAAGGCCCAGCCTGCTTAACGCCAGTGGCCACCGTGCCCACCGTGGTGCCCACCATACCCACCGCGAAACACAAAAGAGGTGCCAAATACGGGACTAGGGTAGTAGTAGTACGGAGCAGTCACCACCACTGGCTGCACGTAGGGCTGGTACACCGTGCCCGAGCTGATCACGGTTTGGCTGACCACAGGGGCCTGCTCGGTATACACCGGAGGCTGGGCCTGCGACATCACGCGCGGCGCCGTGGCAGCAGGCAGTACGGGCGCCATAGGCGAGACTTGCAGCTGGATGTTGGGGCCCGGGTCTTGCGGCATTTGCACGCTGTACTGCTTGCCTGCGTACTCATACACCACCTGGTAGGCAGTAGTGCGGTTTTCAATAAAGTTTTGCGTGCTGCAACGGTTCACTGTTTGCTGCGTGGTGGCTACTTGGGCAGGGCTGCCGCCTTCAATACGGTCGCCCAAAATGGCGCCGGCAAACAGACCGATGACGGTGGCTGCGGCGCGGCCGCTGCCTTGGCCAACGGCGTTGCCCATGGCACCGCCAGCCACACCACCCATCAGCGCACCCGCGCCGGATTTGGTTGCGGGGATTTGGCTTTGCATTTGCACCACTTCTTGCGTGCACACCTGGCGCGGCACGCTGACCTGGCTGATGATGGCGGTGCTGGAGATGACGCGGCCTAGCTCTGGAGC
>JAYVDN010000310.1:0-4342 GCA_043749385.1 Polaromonas sp. | reverse complement strand
ACGAAAACCTGCTGGAACGCTTGGGCAAAGCGTTTGAAAACCTGCGCGTAGGCCCCGCTGCGATGGACCTGGACGTAGGCCCTCTCATTCGCCAAAGCCAGCAGCAGCGGGTGTGGGACTTTCTGAGCGACGCGCAGGTCGCAGGCATCCCCATGGTGGCCCAAGGCCGCGTGGTGGACCAGGCGCCCGAGAGCGGCTTTTACCAAGCCCCCACGCTCCTGCGCGACGTGCCGATAGCCCACCGCCTGAACCAAGAAGAAGTCTTCGGCCCCGTGCTGTGCGCCATGAAGTTCAAAGACGAGGACCACGCGGTAGAGCTGGCCAACGCCACGCGCTATGGTTTGGTGGCAGGTATCTGGACGCGCGACGGCGCACGCCAACTGCGCATGGCCAAGCGTGTGCAGTCTGGCCAGGTGTTTGTCAATAACTATGGCGCAGGTGGCGGAGTAGAGCTGCCCTTTGGCGGCGTGAAGTCTTCAGGCTATGGAAGGGAGAAGGGGTTTGAGGCGCTGTTTGGGTTTACGACGCTCAAAACCGTGGCTATCAAGCATGGTTAAGCGCCCCTCAGCAGTAGATCAAATACAGCGGCTCTAAAAATAAAAAATGGGCACCCCAACACAGCTTATTTTCGTGATTGTGACGATCCTACTTGGCACCACTTTTGTGATTGCTATCGGGTTGAATGTGATTTTAGGATTTTTTCTAAGTCTTCTTTTATCCAACGCAGCAGTCATCGCCTTCATGGGTGGGTTTCAAAGTGGAAGTGGCGCATTTGTGATGGCTGTGGGTTGGGGTTCGTTTTACATGCTGCCAGCTAGTTTAGGCGTTTGTTTTGCGACTTTTTTTGGATGGATGATTTATAAAATGCGCCGCCTAGATCGAGAAGAACTTGAAGAAAAGTCTTTCAAATCAAACTCGACTCAAAAGACTTGATTTTTTGCTGCATCCATCATTAGCATTTTGCCTTCACAGCCCGCTTTAGCTAATTCATCAATTCAGCGCACAAGTTCAATGCGGGTGGATGAGCTTATTTTCAGATTTTAGTAACGCAGCGCTTTAGCTACATCCACTCTGCCCGCCCCGCTGGCCAGCAGTGCGCGCACCATGAGGTCTATCGACACGCTAGGATCAGCGGCCTCGATTTTGGCGATGCGCGATTGGCTCGATTTCATGCGCTTGGCGAGATCAGTTTGAGACAGATCATGCAGCAGACGGGATTGCTTTGCGGCTTGCGCAAGCGACAGGCGGATATCTATCAATGCACTTTCTTCGGCACTCAGTTGCAAAAATTCGGCAGCATCACCTGTCTGCCAGTCGGTGCCGTGAAGCTTCTTTTTTAATTGGGTGGTCATGGGCTTACTCCTTGGTTTCGTCGTTCACATGGCTCAGAAATTCCCGCAGCCTTGTTTTACATACATCTATCGCGGTTTTAGGTGTTTGCTGCGTAGTTTTGGGAAAAACATGCAGCACCACTACTGCAAGGCTATGAATGCAGTAAACCACACGCCAAGTCTTATTGCCGTCTACTATCCGCAGCTCATGACAATTTGCGCCAATAGATGGCATTGGCCGCGATAGGGGCATCGTGATCGTATCGCCGCGTTGCAGTTGCCTTAGCAACATGCCCGCTTCGATACGGCCCGCCGCCGAGAAAGGTGGCGTTTTGACAGCGCTGCGTAACCAGACAAGTGGCTTATGCGATGGACTCATGGCTACCATTATATGTCACATATGACATTGATATCGATGTTGATATTTGGCATTAGAGTGCATAAGTCGTTTGCGCAGAAGACATTTGCAGTAGATGCTATCGAGTTTGCAAGGCAACGCAATTCTAAAAGTTCATAGAGCGCCTATTACTCGCTTAGGCGCAGACGAATCGGTCCTTTGACTGTTCGTACATCTACCTGCGCCCCGCGCTGGGTAACCACCAGATGCCCGGCATCGGCCAACTGCGCGACCACTGCACGTACTCTCGGCATAGCGGCGCGCCATTGGGCGGCGTCGGGGTAGACCGCGCGGGCTGCGTCGCTGGGGCAGATGCTGGCGCCGCTCTGGCGCTGGGCTAGCAGCTTGAAAATGGCCTCTTCCAGCCTTGCATCCTCAGTTGCTTCGCTTGCGCGGCATAAAGCAGTTGGCGCAGCAGGTGCAGCTGCAGTAGCAGGGTGCGCAGATAGCGGTTTACTGGTTTGGGTTGCGGCTGATGTGGGACGCATGGTGTTTAACAATTTTCTGGTCGTCTTATTTTATCGAACGCGCCCTCGCTTATGGTTTGCATGGTGCAAAGCCGGTTCAATTTCCGTTATGCTGTTTGCTCCGTTTGCGCAATAGATGATTGCGCAAGCCGCTATTTAATTCAAAGTAAGGAGACCAGCATGAGAGTTCAGAACAAATCCATCATCGTGACCGGCGCAGGCGGCGGTATTGGCGAGGGCATTGCCAAGCGGCTGGCGGCTGAAGGGGCCAAGGTGATCGTCAACGACGTGAACCAGGCAGCAGGCGAGAAGGTTGTAGGCGAGATTGTGCAGGCGGGTGGCGTAGCATCGTTCTTTGCGGCGGACGTGACCCAATCTGCCGACATGCAGGCGCTGGTGGCGGCTGCCGTGCAACGCTATGGCCGCCTGGATGTGATGGTGAACAACGCGGGCTGGACGCACCGCAACCGCCCGGCGCTGGAGGTGCCTGAGGACGAGTTTGACCGCTGCTACGCAGTGAACGTGAAGAGCATTTACCTCAGCACCATCCACGCGGTGCCGCAGTTTCGCAAAACCGGCGGGGGCAGCTTTATCAACATCGCCTCCACCGCCGGCGTGCGCCCGCGCCCGGGGCTGACCTGGTACAACGGCAGCAAGGGCGCGGTGATCACCACCAGCAAGTCGCTGGCCGCCGAGCTGGGGCCCGACAATATCCGTGTGAACTGCATTAACCCGGTGTTTAACCCCACGACGGGTTTGGGCGCTGACTTTGCAGGTGGCCCGCTGACGGAGGAGCGCCTGTCCAAATTTCGTGCCACCATCCCGCTGGGCCGCTTTTCTACCGCGCTGGACGTGGCCAACGCCGCGCTGTACCTGGCCAGTGACGAGGCGGCGTTTATCAGCGGTGTGTGTATTGAGGTGGACGGGGCGCGCTGCGTGTAAGCAGAGTGGCGGGCCAGGCGGGAAAAATAATCGCTATGTATTTCGTAGCTGCTCCCGCGATACTCTATTGGTCTGCAGCCCGATTGATACCTTAAAAACTGGTCAAAATTGCCGCTTTGGAGGGTTTGGCAGCCTATGGGATCTCCAAAATTGCCTGGAAACTGCGAATTTACTGGTTTTTAAGCCCTTTTTTACATACTTATCGGGCTGTAGGCCAATAGAATATCGCGGTAGCAGCTATCAATGTAATAGCATTCAAAACCAATCCCACGCAGCTTTCGTATCCATTCCAATGGGCTTACGCCACGCTGTGTTTGTTACAACGATAATTACCCCATGTCCGAACGCGTCATCCCTCTCATAGACCAGCGCATCGCCTCTTTGGCGGCCAGCCTGCCTGCTCAGCGCATAGCGGCCAACGGCCTGCTGTCCGACACGCTGGGCCGGCCACTGCGAGATTTGCGCATCAGCGTCACCGACCGCTGCAACTTCCGCTGCAGCTACTGCATGCCCAAAGAGGTGTTTGACAAAGACTACCAGTACCTGCCGCACAACTCCCTGCTCAGCTTTGAGGAAATTGCGCGAACAGCTCGTATATTTGTAGCGCATGGGGTGCAAAAACTGCGCCTTACGGGCGGCGAGCCGCTGCTGCGCAAAAACATTGAGGTGCTGATAGAGCAACTTAGCCAGCTTAAAACCGTAGAAGGCCAGCCGCTGGACATTACCCTTACGACCAACGGCTCGCTGCTCAAACGCAAGGCCCAAGCGCTGAAAGACGCTGGTTTGCAGCGCGTGACGGTGAGCTTGGACGGGCTGGATGACACGATTTTTCGTGCCATGAACGATGTGGATTTTCCGGTGGTCGATGTGCTGGACGGCATCGCAGCGGCGCAGGCAGCCGGGCTGAAGAACATCAAGGTGAACATGGTGGTCAAGCGCGGCACCAATGAGCAGGAAATTTTGCCCATGGCGCGGCACTTTCAAGGCACAGGTGTCACGCTGCGCTTTATCGAATACATGGATGTAGGTGCCACCAATGGCTGGCGCATGAACGAGGTGATGCCGTCCAAAGAAGTGGTGGCACACATCCACGCGCAGATGCCCTTGGTGCAGCTCGAACCCTCTGCCCTGGGCGAGACAGCAGAACGTTGGGGTTATGTGGGCGCTGACGGTCAGCATGACGCCAGCCTGGGCGAGATCGGTGT
>JAYVDN010000309.1:0-6513 GCA_043749385.1 Polaromonas sp. | reverse complement strand
CAGATAGCGAAAGGCATCACGCTGGCCAAACTGCCCAGCCGCGTGGGCGATCAACCCGTAGGTGGTGCGCGCGGGGATAGCCTGCGCATAGGGTGTGCGCTCCAGCGCCTCGATATCGGCCAGGCTGCGAAAAGGGGGCACATTCATACGCAAACTTTCCTGTCTTTGCAACCCGCCAAGGCTGCTACACCAAACCCAGCAGCCGCACCGCGTTGCCCTTCAATATACCGGGCATCACCTCGGGTTTAAACCCGGCCTCTTCAAAATCTTTCATCCAGCGCTCGGGGGTAATCAAAGGGTAGTCGCTGCCAAACAGAACGCGGTCTTTGAGAAGCGTGTTGGCGTACTGCACCAGTTGCTTGGGAAAGTATTTAGGGCTCCAGCCACTCAGGTCAATCCACACATTGGGCTTGTGCGTTGCGACTGACAACGCCTCGTCTTGCCAAGGAAAGCTGGGGTGTGCCATAACAATTTGCATGTCGGGGAAGCTGATGGCCACGTCGTCCAGGTGCATCGGGTTGCTGTACTCCAGGCGCAAGCCACCGCCGCAGCGCATGCCGCTGCCAATGCCGCTGTGGCCGGTGTGGAAGATGGCAGGCAGCTTGTGCGCGTTGATCACCTCGTAAATCGGCCAGGCCATCTTGTCGTACGGGTGGTAGCCCTGCACCGTGGGGTGAAACTTAAAGCCCCTTACGCCCTCTTCTTTGATCAAGCGCTCCGCCTCGCGCGCGCCCAGCTTGCCTTTGTGCGGGTCAATGCTGCCAAAGGCGATCATCATGTCGCTGTTCTCGCGCGCGGCCTGGGCGATCTCTTCGTTGGGGATGCGGCGGCGCCCCATCTGCGCCTCGGCATCTACGGTAAACATCACCAAGCCAATTTTGCGTTCGCGGTAGTAGGCAATGGTCTCGGCGATAGTGGGGCGGCGGCTGTTGCGAAAGTACTTGTCCGCGGCGCGGTCGTATTCTTCGCCATACGCATCAAACGGGTTCCAGCAGCTCACCTCGGCGTGGGTATGGATGTCGATGGCGATCAGGTCTTGGTGGTTCATAGGGATACTTTGTGCTCCGTACTGGGGTAATTACGGATAGGACAATTCAAAAATTGCTTTAAATTAGTTATTTAATATAACCTAAATAGTGCGTTGCTGTAAATATGACTTCCCCTTTATCTGAGCCGAATTTAACTGATATTTCTGTTGAGCAGCACGGCGCAGTGGCGTTGGTGACTTTGCGCCGCGCCAAAAAACGCAACGCTTTGAATGATGGGCTGGTTTTAAGCTTGGAATATATCTTTACCCATCTGCCACCGGGCACGCGCGCGGCGGTGATTGCGGGCGATGGTGACCATTTTTGTGCAGGCCTGGATTTAAGCGAATTGAAGGAGCGCAGCACCATTGACGGACTGCACCACTCGCGCATGTGGCACCGCGCATTTAACGCGATTGAAAAAGGCGGCGTGCCCGTGGTTGCCGCCCTGCATGGCGCGGTAGTAGGCGGTGGCATGGAGCTGGCGAGCAGTTGCCATATACGGGTGGCCGATGAGACTGCATTTTTTGCTTTTCCTGAGGGTACGCGTGGGATATTCGTAGGCGGCGGCGGGTCAGTGCGCACGCCCAAGCTGATTGGCGAGCACCGCATGCTGGACATGATGCTTACCGGGCGGGTGTACAAAGCGGCTGAAGCTGTGCCGTTCGGATTTGCCCAATATTTGGTAGCGGCGGGCACTGCGCAGACCAAGGCCATAGAGCTGGCGCAGCGCATTGCCACCAATACCGAGATGACCAATTACGCGTTGATCCACGCCCTGCCCCGCATTGCCGAGCAAACCTCAGACCATGGCTTCTTTACCGAGGCGCTGATGGCATCGATTGTCGAAACTGCACCCGAGGCTACCGAGCGCGTGAAGGCGTTTTTAGAAGGCCGGGCGGCTAAGGTGAAGGCCGACTAAGAGAGAGACGAATACCGGACGCAGAGGACGCGAAGGTTTCGCAGAAGACGCAAAAGGCAAGACAAAATTTTTATGAGTGACACACCTACCTACCGCGACTTTACTTTTGGGGTGACCCGCGCGGTAAAAACTGAGCGCGCTGGCAATAGCTACCTGGTGGCGGAGCAGGCCTTGCAGCCCTACCCTGAGCGCTTGACTGACCGGCTGCAGTTCTGGGCTGCGATCCACCCCGACCACACCTGGATGGCGCGGCGCGATGCGTCGGGTGCGTGGGTGAAGATCAGCTACGGCGAGGCTTGGGATAAGGCGCAGCGCATTGGCCAGGCCCTGCTGGATCGCGGGCTGGGGGTGGACAACCCGGTGGCGATACTCAGTGAGAACAGCCTGGAGCATGCGCTGCTGGCGCTTGGCTGCATGACGGTGGGGGTGCCGTATTGCAGTGTGTCTACCGCCTACAGTTTGATGAGCCAGGACTATGAAAAGCTGCGCCATGTTTTGGGCACCATCACACCTGGCTTGGTGTACGCCAGTGACTGGGAGAAGTATGGCAAGGCGATTGAAGCGGTGGTGGACAGTGACATAGAGTTAGCTACAAATTCAGTAGCTGCTCCCGCGATTATTCAGGGGGCTACAGGCTCAAAAGCCTTAAAAATAACGGCTTTTGAGGCACTCGCCGCCACCGTGGTAACCCCACAAGTCGCGCAGGCCATGCAGGCCACGAACGGTGACACCATCGTCAAATTTCTCTTCACCAGCGGCTCCACCAAGCTGCCAAAAGCGGTGGTCAACACGCAGCGCATGATCTGCGCCAACCAGCAGCAGATGGCGCAGTCCAAGCCCAGCGTGTTTGACATCCCGCCAGTGCTGATGGACTGGCCACCCTGGAACCACACTTTTGGCGGCAACCACGACTTCAACTTGGTGCTCTACCACGGCGGCACGCTGTACATCAACGACGGCCAGCCCACACCTGCGCTGATTGGCGAGACGATTCGCAACCTGACCGAGATCGCGCCCACGGTGTATTACGACGTACCGATTGGGCTGGAATACATCGCCAACGCAATGAAAACCAATGCCGCGTTGCGCAAAAACCTGCTGTCGCAACTGCGCATGTTTTTCTACGCGGGTGCCGCCCTGGCCCAACCGGTGTGGGATTCGCTCTATGCCTCGGAAGAAGAAGAGCTGGGCTACCGCATCCCCATGACTTCGGGCCTGGGTATGACCGAGAGCGCGCCGTTTGGCCTGTTTGTAACGAACGTGAATGTCAAAGCCGGTGACCTGGGTCTGCCCTGTCCGGGTATGGAACTGAAACTCGTGCCCATGGGCGACAAGGTGGAGGTGCGCTACCGGGGGCCCAACATCACACCCGGCTACTGGCGCAATGCCGCGGCTACGCAGGAGAGCTTTGACGAAGAAGGCTTCTTTTGCACGGGTGATGCGGTGAAATGGATTGACGAGTCCGACCACCACCAGGGCCTGAAATTTGATGGCCGGATTGCTGAAGACTTCAAGCTGTCCACAGGCACCTTTGTCAGCGTCGGCCCGTTGCGCGCCAAGATCATTGCCGCCGGTGCACCGCTGATTCAGGACGTGGTGATTACCGGCTTGAATGAGAAAGAAGTCGGCGCACTGATCATTGTGGCGCTCGGCCCGGCTAAAAAGTTGGCTGGCTTGCCCGACGACGCCGCTATGAAAGACGTAGCTGGTCACGCAATTATTCAGAGGGCTATGGGCGAATTGATCACTAAACTGGCGGCTACGGCCACTGGTTCGTCCGGTCGCATCGCCCGCGCGCTGGTGCTGACCGAGCCGCCCCATATTGACAAAGGCGAAATCACCGACAAGGGCAGTATCAACCAACGCGCCGTGCTCAAAGAACGCGCTGCGTTGGTACAAGCCCTGTATGCCGACACGGCACCCCACATCGTTAAACCTTAGTTAAGCAGCTAGTTTTTTTATCCCTTCATTTTTAGGAGCCACCACCATGCAACGCAGACAATTCAACCAATCCATTTTCGCCTCCGTCCTGGGCGCTGCCAGCGCCCAAACCGCCTGGGCGCAAGCCGCGGGCCCCGTAGACAGCGTCAAAGTGCTCTACGGCTTTCCCGCAGGCAGCGCAGGCGACAGCGCCGCGCGTCGCGTGGCTGAGAAGTTTGGCGGCACCGCCTACAGCAAGGGCGCAGGCATTGTGGACAACAAGCCCGGCGCGGGCGGGCGCATTGCGCTGGACCTGCTCAAGCCCTCCGTGGCCGACGGCTCGGTGATTGCCCACACGCCCTTCTCGGCCCTGTCGCTGTACCCGCACATCTACAGCAAGCTCAGCTACGACCCGTTCAAAGACTTTGTCATGCTGGGTACCAGCTCGCTCATCCACCACGGCTTTTGCGTCGGCCCCAAGGTGCCTGCCAACGTCACCAACATCAAGCAGTTCCTGGAGTGGGCCAAGGCCAACCCGAAAGAGGCCAGCTACGGCTCGCCCGCCGCAGGGTCCACACCGCACTTTATTGGCGCGCTGCTGGGCATCAACAACAGCGTCGAACTGCAGCACGTAGCCTACCGCGGCTCGGTGCCCGGCGTGACCGACGTGGTAGGTGGCCAGATTGCTGCCATGGTCTGCCCGCACGGCGACATGATTGCCAACCACAAGGCGGGCAAGCTGCGCATCCTGGCCACCAGCGGCAAAACCCGCTCGCCCTTTGTGCCCGATGTAGCCACTTTTGCCGAGCAAGGCATGCCCGAGCTGAATGTGGAGGAGTGGTTTGGCTTTGTCGGCCCCGCCAAGATGCCTGCCAACTTGGTGCAAGCCTGTAACGAAGCGATCAATGCCGCGCTAAAGGACAAGAGCGTGACCGATTCGTTCAACGCTATTGGCCTGATTCCCTATGCCACCACGCCGCAAGAGCAGGCGCGCAGCATGAAGGTGGAATACGACCGCTGGGGCCCGTTGATCAAGAAGATCGGGTTTACCGCAGAGTCCTGATTTTCAAGCCATAGGAGGCAACATGCAGCAAAAGATTAAAAAACAACTTATTCAACCTGCTGCATGTCTTGCGGCGCTAGCCGCCCTGGCCGCCTGCACTACCTTGCCTGGCTCTGAGTCGCTGCCACAGCGCAGTACTGCCACCCCCGCAGCCCTAACGCAGTGCGAAGCGCTGGCAGCGCAGTTCAAGTTTGATAACACCACCATCGAAGCGCCCACACGCGTCGCGCCGGGTGACCTCACGCTGGCTGGCAAACCGATTGCCGAACACTGCCTGGTCAAGGGCGCGATGTTCAAACGCAAAGGGGTGGACGGACAAGACTACGCCATCGGCTTTGAAGCCCGCCTGCCGCAAGACTGGAATGGCCGCTTTTTCTACCAAGCCAACGGCGGCATCGACGGTGTGGTGCAGGTTGCCCAAGGGGCCTTAGGCGGCGGCCCGCTCACCGGTGCGCTGGCACAGGGCTTTGCCACCATCAGCTCAGACGCAGGCCACAACGCTCGCCAAAACCCGCGCTTTGGCATTGACCCGCAAGCCCGCGCCGACTACGGCTACGCGGCGGTAGGCAAGCTCACCCCCATGGCCAAGCAGTTGATTGCCGCCGCGTATGGCAAAGCGCCCGACCGCTCTTACATCGGCGGCTGCTCCAACGGCGGGCGCCACGCCATGGTGGCTGCGTCGCGCTATGGCGACCAATTCGACGGCTACTTGGTGGGTGCCCCGGGCTACCGCCTGCCCAATGCTGCGCTGGCCCAGCTCTGGGCTGCACCGCAATGGAAAGCCCTGGCCACCCAGGGTGCCACCGTCAACCACCCGTTTGCGCCCAACGTCAAAATCCCCGATTTAGGCAGCGCCCTCACCGCCGCTGAAGGCCAAACCGTGGCCAACGCTATTCTTGCCAAATGCGATGCATTGGACGGCATAAAAGACGGCTTGGTACAAGACGTCAAAGCCTGCCAAGCTGCGTTTAACTTGAGCGCGGATGTAGCCACCTGCAGCGGCGCGCGCAATGGCCAGTGTCTCAGTGCCGAACAAAAGCGCGTACTGGGCGCTGTCTATGCCGGCGGCAAAACGAGCTCTGGGCAAAACATTTATGCCAGTTTCCCGTGGGACGCAGGCATTGCCAGCCCCAACTGGGCGCAGTGGAAATTTGTCAACTCGCAGGTGCTCGACCCTGCGGCGGGCTACATCTTCATGAACCCCACCCGCAGCATTGACCCATTCAACAATGACGTGGACGATGGCTTCAAGGCCATCTACGCCAAGGCCGATGCGTACAAAGAATCGGGCGACGATGTGATCACCCCGGTAGGCAAAGACAACCCCACCAACTTGGCAGGCCTGCGCGCACGCGGTGCCAAGATGCTGCTGTACCACGGTGTGAGCGACGCGATCTTTTCTGCCGAAGACACCCGCCAGTGGATGGAGCGTCTGGACCAAGCCCAGGGCGGGCGGGCTGCCAGTTTTGCCCGCTACTTTCCCGTGCCCGGCATGGCCCACTGCAGCGCAGGCCCTGCTGCGGACCAGTTCGACATGCTCACCCCATTAGTCAACTGGGTGGAGCGCGGCGTAGCGCCCAGCG
>JAYVDN010000308.1:0-1595 GCA_043749385.1 Polaromonas sp. | reverse complement strand
GCATACCATCCCCAAATTTGGCAACTAATTCACCAAACCAAGGCAATTACTACCCGCACACACAAGCAACATTTTTTTACGCTACAGGCATCTCATCAGAACTAGCGAGCATGCCATGTCATACACCGTAACGCCACCCAACGCCCCCGTTCAGAGCCCTATCCACCTGCCCAGCACACAGCGCGGTTATGTGGGAGACAAAAGTACCGTCAGCTCCCTGCCCTCTGGCGGTGGCCCCGCCGGCAGCCTCCCCGCTAGCGACCTGATCGCCAGCGCCTTGGACGAGCTGGCCTGCGGCGTCATCATCATTGACGCACAGGGCCGCATACTGCACCAAAACCTGGCCGCCCACACCGTGCTAGCCCGCGGCGACTGCGTGGCCATAGACGACGGGGTCATCAGCGCCGCCCACGAGCCAGACGCCCACCCACTGGCCAACGCGCTGGCCAAAGCCGCCCAAGGCAAGCGCAGCATGATCGCCCTGGGCGCACTGTCGCGCACCACTGTGGCAGTGGTACCACTGCAGCGCCAGCACGCCCCCGCAAACGACAGCGCCAGCTCCGGCCCCACCGCCAGGCCCGAGCCGCAGCGCTACGCCCTCATGTTCTCCCGCGCAGGCGTGTGCGAATCCCTCATGCTCAGCTTCTTTAGCCGCGCCCACCAGCTCACCGCCAGCGAAGAAAACATCCTCGGCCTGATGTGCGCAGGCCTCACCGCCCCGGAGATGGCCGTGCAGCTCAAAGTAGCCGAAGCCACCGTACGCACCCATGTGCGCAACATCTGCACCAAAACCCATAGCAACGGCATCCGCGAAGTGGTCAAGCGGCTGGCGGTGTTGCCACCATTGATGGCGGCAGTGATGCCCTCTGCCATCCCCGCCGCAAATTTATTTGCACTTGCTCATCAGATGTGAGGATGCACGAAAGTGCGTAACAAATTATTCTTCAGTTCTACAAAAAGCTCGTTCAGCCTTCCCCACGTTTCATTTTTCTTTTCACTTTTTATCAGGAGACATTGACATGAAAACCCAATTCAAATGGATGTCGTTGGCCATTGCCAACGCCGCCCTTATCAGCCTCGCAGGCTGCGGCGGAGGAGGCGGGGATGCCGCGCCTACCGGCAGCACGTCAACCGATACCACCCCCACCGTGGTGGTGACTACTCCTACGGTGGTGGTGACAACGCCTACCGTGACAGTCACCGTACCCCCTGTGACGGTTACCACACCCCCAGCCCCCACCACCACCGCCGTCACCACCAGCGTGATCGACGGGGCCCTGAAGAACGCCACCGTCTGCATGGACAAAAACAGCAACGGCATGTGCGACCCAGGTGAAGTGCAAGGCAAAACAGATGTGGCAGGCAACGTGACCTTGGCCGTGCCCAATGCCGACGTAGGCAAGTTCCCTCTGCTGGCCATGGTAGGCACTGATGCGGTAGATGCCGACAATGGCACCGTAACTGTGGCCTACACCATGTCGGCCCCAGCTTCCAAAGCGGCGCTGATCAGCCCGCTGACCCACTTGGTGCAAGAGGCTGTGGCCAGCACTGGCGTGACGGTGGCGGAGGCCGAGAGCGCGGTGCAGTCGTCTACC
>JAYVDN010000307.1:0-7841 GCA_043749385.1 Polaromonas sp. | reverse complement strand
GGCAAGCCTTGCTCAAAGCCGCAGCCGAAGCCGAGACGCGCGGCTGGGCGGCATCGCGTAAAGAGAACACGGACTCGATTGACACCTTGAAGAAAAACGGCGTGAACATTTTGCCGCCCTCTCCTCAGCTCAAAGCCGATATGAAGAAGGTGGGGGACACCTTGCTCAAGGAGTGGCTGGAGAAATCGGGCGCTGAGGGCAAGGGCATTGTGGATGCGTTTTTGAAGCCCTGATTTTTTTCAAACTTTATTACACCTGGCTGCGCCCGGCCTTGCTTTGAGTGGGCGCACCAGGTTATCTGTATGCGTAAATTTTTAGATACTCTATACGACAGCGCCGCCGCCTTGGCGGCGCTTTTTATGGTGGGCTTGCTCGTCATGGTGCTGCTCTCAGTGCTGGGGCGGCAGTTTAACTTTCATGTGCGCGGCACCGACGCCTATGCGGGCTACCTGATGGCCGGAGCAGGGTTTTTGTCCCTTGCGCATACGCTCAAGCGGGGCGAGCACATTCGCGTCACTTTGCTGCTGTCCAAGCTGACGGGTCGTGCCAAGCACGGCATGGAAGTGTGGTCGCTGGGCGCGGCTGCTGCGCTGGCGGGTTTGTTTGCGCTGTACAGCGTCAAGCTGGCGGTTAACTCTTACCAGTTCAACGACATGTCTACCAGCAACGATGCCACGCCTTTGTGGATTCCGCAAATTTCCATGGCACTGGGCGCGCTGATTTTATTCATCGCGTTCATCGACGATTTGGTGATGGAAATACGTGGGCAGCGCGTGCAACACACGTCTGCCGAAGCCTTGCGTAACGAATAAATTGCCCCCTCAAGAAAAAAATACCATGAGCGATATTGCCATCACCAGCTTGCTGATTGTCAGTTTGTTTTTAATTTTAGGCAGCGGCGTGTGGATTGGCCTCACGCTCTCGGGCGTGGCCTGGATCGGCATGCAGTTGTTTTCCGCATTGCCTGCGGGGGACGCCATGGCGGTCACCATTTGGGGCGCGTCGAGCAGTTGGACGCTCACGGCGCTTCCGCTGTTCATCTGGATGGGCGAGATTTTGTTTCGCACCCGCCTGTCGCAAGACATGTTCAAAGGCCTCGCACCCTGGGTGCAAAGCCTGCCTGGGCGGCTCTTGCATACCAATGTGGTGGGTTGCACGATATTTGCAGCAGTATCTGGCTCGTCAGCGGCCACCTGCGCCACGATAGGCAAGATGACCTTGCCCGAGCTGAAAAAACGTGGCTATCCAGACGATATCGTCATTGGCACGCTGGCAGGCGCTGGCACCTTGGGCCTCTTAATTCCGCCCTCCATCATCATGATTGTGTATGGCGTGACGGCGGATGTGTCCATCTCCAAGCTGTTCATTGCTGGCGTGTTGCCGGGCATCATGCTGGCGTGTTTGTTCTCGGGCTACATCATGTTCTGGGCACTGCGCAACCCGCATCTAGTACCACCTGCCGATGCGCCGATGACGTTCATGGAAAAGTTGAACCAGTCGCGTAGCCTCATCCCTGTGGTGCTGCTCATCGTGGCCGTGCTCGGCTCGATCTACGTGGGCATCGCAACGGCTACCGAGGCCGCTGCCATTGGCGTGGTGGGCTCGCTGGTGCTGTCCGTCGTGCAAGGCTCCATGAGTTGGGCCACCTTCAAAGACGCGCTGATGGGTGCCACCCGCCTCTACTGCATGATCGCCCTCATCTTGGCAGGCGCGTCGTTCTTGACGCTCAGCATGGGCTACATCGGCCTGCCGCGCCATCTGGCCGAGTGGATTGCCAGCCTGGGCCTCACGCCGTTTTGGCTAATCGCCATGTTGACGGTGTTCTATATTATTTTGGGCTGCTTTCTGGACGGTATCAGCATGGTGGTGCTGACCATGGGCGTGATCATGCCCACCGTCAATAAAGCGGGCATTGACCCGATCTGGTTTGGCATTTTTATCGTGCTGGTGGTAGAGATGGCGCAGATCACCCCGCCGGTGGGCTTTAATCTGTTTGTCATGCAGGGTATGACCGGGCGGCAGCTGACTTACATAGCGCGGGTCACTTTGCCCATGTTTGCGCTGATGGTGGTGGCTGTGCTTATCGTCTATTTTTTCCCAGCCATTGTTACCTGGCTGCCTACGCAGATGAAGCTGTAGCTGTTGGCAGGGGGTGGATGGTGTGGGTGACCGCAGCGGTGACATGTGTCACTGCGGCGGGCATAGCGGTTGCCCCAGGGCTTGGCTCTGGCGCGGCGCCTGGCGTTTGCGGTTTGGCCCAATCAAACAGGCGAGCCACGTCCTTGAGCCACAGCGTTTTCAACCCGGTTGCAGCTTCAATAGCCGCTATGTAGGGGGGCATATTGGTGCACTCCAGCACCACAGTGTGAATATCGGGTGCACGCGCTTTCAAAGCCAGTGCTGCGGCTACGACATCACGCTCCGCTTGGGCTAAATCCATCTGTGGCTGGTTGCCTAAAATGCGCGTGACAAACTCGGTGCCCGGCTCCACCCCTTGCACCACCACATCGGCCAAGCGGTCTTTAGGCACACCTGCGCTACGCAAATGCTCGGTGCCCAGATGGCGCGCGCTGATAGTGAGCACACCCACACGCTGTTGGGTTTGCAAGAGCTTGGGCAGCAGCATCAAACTGGAGGTCACTACCGGCACCTTGGTCACCAGTTGCAGCTCTTTTTGCAGCAACACCAAAAACCCACAACTGGTGGTGATGGCCCGCGCGCCCAGTCTGTCGAGTTTGCGCACCACCCCCTGGAAAGCCGGGACGATACGTGCTTGCCGCAAGCTGGCCGCTGACAGCACCACTTTGTCAGGCCACACGCTGCGCACTACATCGTGGTGGGTGGGCACAGCAAAGGTACCCACATGGCCAATATCGCCCAACGGCCTGGGAAACTGCGTATCGAGCATCACAATGCCCAGGAAACCTTGTGTTTTTTGCATGCGGCTATTGTCGCCTCCCGCGCGCTGGCATGCCATAGACTTGCCGCTACACTAATGCCATGCTGTCTGTTTTTGCAATTTGTATCGGCGCGAGTGTGGGCGCTTTGGCCCGCTGGGGCTTGGGTTTATGGCTCAGCCCTGGCGCGGTGTTGCCTTGGGGTACGCTGGCAGCCAATTTGATAGGGGGCTATTTGATTGGCGTATGTGTGGCTGTATTCCACGCCATGCCGCAACTCGACCCCGTATGGCGCTTGGCCTTGGTCACGGGGTTTCTGGGTGCGTTGACGACCTTCAGCAGCTTCAGTGCCGAGGTGGTGGGCATGTTGCAGCAGTCGCGCTACGCGTTGGCGCTGGGCACTGCGGCTTTGCATTTGTGCGGCTCACTCTTGCTCACCGTTTTGGGAATCAAGACAGCTATGTTATTTATCGCTTCTCGCGCATGATTTTATTGACCTATAGCCTATTTAGCTTCAGAAAGTCCACTTTAGAGGCCTATTTGGCAAACAAGCGGCTGATGTCTTTAAACGCCTTGAACTCCAGCGCATTGCCACAAGGATCATGAAAAAACATGGTGGCCTGCTCCCCCACCTCGCCTTTAAAGCGTATGTAAGGCTCAATGACAAATTGGGTCTTGGCCGTTTGTAGCTTGGCTGCTAGAGCTTCCCACTGCGCCATGGTCAGCACCATGCCGAAATGCCGCACAGGCACCCCATGCCCATCCACCGCGCTGGTGCCAGCAGGCTTGACCTCACTGGGCGCCAGGTGCGCCACAATTTGGTGGCCATAGAAATCAAAGTCGATCCACTCGGGGGAGCTGCGGCCCTCGGGACAACCCAGCAGGCCGCCATAGAAAGCCCGGGCTTGGGCGAGATCAGAGACGGGGAAGGCGAGGTGGAATGGTTGCATGCAAATATTTTACAGCGTATTAGTTGCTACGCATACCATAGCTGCTCCCGCTATATTCTATTGGGCTAGGAGACTATTGGATATGAAAATCAGCCCCCGCCCCGCTGCATATACAGATCAAAACGTTTCATAAACGTGTAGCGCTGCGCAGGGTCCATCCCAGTCAACTCAAAGTGCACATGCAGCCGCGGCATCACCATCAGGGCGATACGCCTGGGTTCACCTACGCGCCACGAGATTTCCAGCTTGGCAGCGGGCACTGCCGCAATGCTCGCGCGCACTGCATCACCATGCTGCGCCCACACCGCATCGCCCATGGCCGCTGGCAGCCACATCATCCATTCGGCTGTAGTACAACCCATCTCTCGGTCAAATTGAGCCAGGTAAGAAGACTGCACAGTATTGATGCTTAATTAGACTGCAGACCAATAGAATATGGCGGGAGCAGCTATAAATATATGAGCTATTGCACGCATAGCAAGGTCTTAGCCGCCGGCAATCGGTGGCCAAATGGCCAGCACATCGCCCTCGGCCAGCACGTGCGCGTCACGCTTTTCTGGATAGATGTAGGTGCCATTGACCAACACCAAATGCACCAGCTTGGGCGGCATGCCAAAGGGCTCAATGATTTGCAAAATACTGGCATCATGGGCTACGTCTAGCTGCGTAACGTTGCTGCTGCGGTCGGCGGCGGGCAAGTAGTCGGTGAGCGAGGCGAATAGTTTGAGCGTGATTTTCATGTGGCTAGATTATCTATCACCATTGCAAATGCACAGCGCTAAACACACGGCGCAGTGCAAACCAAAAAAACTGAAAACAAAAAATACGCCCAGCCACATTCAGCTGAGCATATCAAAGATCAGTGTCCACGCCTGCCTACGTCGGCCGCGCCGCTCCATTGGCCCTGTGCTTGGGCGGTAGCCAGGTAGGCGGCCATTAACTGCGTGGGGTCAGCTTGCAGCTTGGCTTTCCACTCGCCCAGCTTGACTTTGCCTTCGACCAAGCCACGCAGTGCGCCGATATGGTCGGTCCAGCCGATGCTGTTGCAGCCTACCATCACATCGTCCTTGAACTGCATGCTCAGCAGCTTGTAGCCTGTGTCGTCTTTCAGCTCAATCTGCTCACCGCCTGCTACACCTTGCCAGCTGCCAAAGCTAGTGGACACAAGGCCCAAGGTATCGAGCACGTTGATCTGCGTGACTTGCCGTAGGGATGCGTTGTGGCCCACCATGTTGAGCGCTGCAATGCGCGCCTGGTCAGCCGCGTTGGGCTGAATGGCGCTGACCACTGCTGCGCCAGTAAAGTTGTCAAAGGCCTCGGCGCAGTCGCCAGCCACATACACGCCGGGTACACTGGTTTGCATCCGGTCGTCGGCCATAACGCCGATATGGGTTTTGATGCCGGAGTCGCGTAAAAACCCGATGGTAGGCTTGACACCCGTGGCACTGATGATCACGTCGGCTTCGATAGTCTGCCCCGTGGAAAGCTTGGCCAGTAAAGGCCCACCACCATGGCTTGCAGCACCCGCTGGGCTGCCCATACCGATGGCGTTGGCTATCTTGCCAATCAAACCCGTGCTGGCTGCACCCGCGGAACCACCAGCCTGAGCAATGCCCTCCACCTTGGCACCGGTAAACACATCGACCCCTTTGCTTTCGCACCAGTTTTTGATCATACCGCCCGCAGCCGGGCCCATCATGCGCGGCACCATACGGTCGCCCATCTCCACTACAGTGAGTTTGCCGGTTTTGTGCGTTTCAATACGCGCTGCCAGCGCTTCCATAATGATGCAGCCGATAAAACCAGCGCCCATTTGCAGCACGCGTGAACCGGGCTTGACCTTGTCCATGATGGCGCGTGCATCTGCCAGCGTCCAGCAGCTATAGATGCCCGGCAAGTCCATGCCGGGGATGGGCGGACGCATGGGGGTGGAGCCTGTGGCGATCAGCAAGCGGTCGTACTGCAAGCTTTGGCCATCGCTGAGCGCGACTTTTTTAACAGCAGAATCTACTGATTTAACCAGTGCGTTCACTATTTTGATTTTTAAGTCTTGAAAATGCGAGGCACTTTTGCGCAAATGCGTGCCCTGCTCTGCGATATTGCCTACCAGCAAATACGGGATGGCCATGCGGGAATAGGGCGCTTCTTTTTCGTCACCAATGAGGGTGATGTCGTCCGTTGGCGCGTGCTTGCGAATCGTCTCTGCGGCGATCACGCCTGCGGGGCCTGCGCCGATGATGATGTGGTGCATAAAAATACCTTTCATAGTGCGACAAAGAAAAAGGTAACGCAAAAAGCGCCAAAAAGAAACCGAAAACGCTAAAAATTAAATTCAATTTTTCGCGTTTTTTGCGTCTTTTTTGCGCTTTTTGCGTTACCTTTTTCAACAAGTAAACCAAGACTCCGCAGACGCGCAGCCTTGGCAAACCAAGTTTTACAAGCCCAGACGTTCGCGGGTTTTGGCGGTGGGGCGGCCCTCTGGGTCCCAGCCGCGCACTTCGTAGTATTTGGGCAGCATCTTGGCCAGCTCGCTCACTTTGCCTTTGGTGGGGCCACTGGTAGCGGCTTCGGTCAGCAAACGCTTGGGCAAGGTGTCGTCCTTATGGGTGAAGCCCGCAGCGTTGTTGAACTCACGCTCCATGTTCCAGATGCGCTCGCCAATTTTCTCCAGCTCTTCGGTGGTGAACTTCTCGTCGCATGCGGCTTGCATTTGCGGCGCCAAGTCGGCCAAACCCCAAGCGAAGGTGGTAAAAACACACAGGCCTGAGGAGTCAAACGCAGCAGTGGCATCTTGGAAGGCCTTGACCAACTCGGGCTTGCCTTCGTGCTCCAATGGATCGGTCTTGACCGGGATGCCCAGCACTTCCGACGCAATGGTGTAGCCGCGCAGGTGGCAGCCCCCACGGTTGGAGGTAGCGTAAGCCAGGCCAATGCCTTGGATACCCCGGCCGTCGTAGGCGGGAAACTCTTGGCCCTTGGAGCTCATGGACAACTCGGGGTGGCCGTACTTGGCGGTGAGGCGCTTGGAGCCTTGGCCAATTTCTTTGCCAAAGCCACGTCCGTAGATAGTCTCTTCTGCAAAGAAAGCCAGCGCTTTGGCCGAGCCAAATGGTGCCTCAATGCCCAGCTGCTCCTTGGTCAGCACGCCCATCTCATACAGCTCCATCACAGCGCCTACGGTCACGCCAAAGCTGATGGGGTCGATGCCCTCTTCGTTGCACAGCACGTTGGCGTATTGCAGCGCGTCCAGGTCGTTCACGCCGTTGGCAGCGCCCAGCGCCCAAGCGGCTTCGTACTCCAGGCCGCCCGATGCGCCCCAATACTGCGGCTTGTTTTGCACCGTGAAGTGGTCTTTGTCGATGGTTTGAATGCGTCCGCAGGCAATGGTGCAACCGAAGCAGGCCTGGTTGGTCACCAATGGCTTTTTACCGTCGCTGGCGCGCGGTGTGGCCATGGCCTCGGCGCTGATATCCTTGGCACCTTCAAACTGGTTGTTACGGTGGTTGCGGGTAGGCAGCGCACCTACTTCGTTGATCACGTTCATCAGCACTTGCGTGCCGTAGGTGGGCAGGCCTTGGCCAGTCACCGCGTTATCGGCAAGGATTTTTTTCTTCTCGAAGGTGACCTTCATAAACTGCTTGGGGTCGCGGATATTGCCCACGCCCTTGGTGCCGCGCACGGCAATGGCTTTGAGCATTTTGCTGCCCATCACCGCGCCCACACCGCTGCGGCCGGCCGCGCGGTGCAAGTCGTTGACCACCGCAGCAAACAGTACATGGTTCTCGCCAGCCTTGCCCACGCTACAGACGCGGGTGAGTGGATCTTGCAGGCTCTTCTTGAGGGTGCCTTCCGTCTCGAACACGCTCTTGCCCCACAGGTGGGCGGCATCGCGTATCTCGGCCGTATCGTCGCTGATGTACAGGTACACCGGCTTGGCCGATTTGCCTTCGACGGCGATCATGTCCCAACCCGCCATTTTCAGCTCAGCACCAAA
>JAYVDN010000306.1:0-2804 GCA_043749385.1 Polaromonas sp. | reverse complement strand
TCAACATCGTGGTGTTGCATGCGCTACGCAAAGCGGGCATTGAGATTCCGTACCCGCAGCGGGTGGTGCACCTGCGTTCAGACGCTGTTGCTGCGGGCTGACCACAAGGTTGCTAGTTTGGCATTAACTGCGAACTGCCCACGGCAACTGGGCTGTTGTTGGCAGCAAGCCTAGAGCTGGTCTGCGCATCCACCGCCTTGTCCCAAATCTGGCTTAAATCCACCGAATCCCAGTCGTACTCAATGCGTTGGTTGACGTAGCGGATATTACGTGTACCCCAGCCTATGTCTAGGGCTAGCATAGCCCGCAGTTCACTGTCTAGCGCTTGCCACGGGCCACTGTAGCCGCTGGAGCTGCCTGCGGCGATGCGAAAGCGCATGGGCAGGTGGTGCTGGCCTTGTTCGCGCTGCATCATGCCCAGCGCTATCAGGCGCGACAGGCGCTGGATTACCTCCTCTTTCACCGCCCCGTGCAGCATGATGAGGGCGTAGACATTTTGCTGCACGCAGGCTACC
This sequence comes from Polaromonas sp., assembly GCA_043749385.1. Classification (GTDB taxonomy): domain Bacteria; phylum Pseudomonadota; class Gammaproteobacteria; order Burkholderiales; family Burkholderiaceae_C; genus JAAFIP01. The sequence goes on along the minus strand of JAYVDN010000306.1, from coordinate 2,289 downwards.
TGGTCATTTTGCAGTGCGACGGTGCGCAGCAAGCGCACGGTGCGCAGCACGGTCTGGCGCTGGGTAGGCGTCTCTCTGCCCAGGTCGGCATATGCCGGGTCGATAGTGGCTTGCACATAAGCTACGGTCAGGTCGCGTTGGGCTGTTTGGGCATGGCCCCATTGGTCAACGCCATCGCGCTGCATGCCAACAAGCCGCTGACCCACCATGCGCTGCGGAACAAAAATAAAAGGTATTTCACGCGGCTAATAATAAAGCATTCAATAGTGCGGGAATTGTAGTTCGGTGCAGCGCTTGCAAGAGCGCCTTGGCGCAGCGGCTTCTTGGTACATACCAGCATACGCGCCAAGACAACTACAGACTATGTATTTCATAGCTGCTCCCGCGATATTCTATTGGGCTGCAGCCCGATTAGTACCTCAAAAAAGGCTCCAAAATCGGTAAATTCTCGGTTTTCGACCGATTTTCAAACCGTCGCAGGCTCCACAGCGCTCCGAAACGGCAATTTTGACCCGTCATTAAGATACGAATCGGCCTGCAAGCCAATAGAATATCGCGGGAGCAGCTACTTAAACCATAGCGTGTATTTTCCCGCTGAGCCGTTTACTTCATCAAACTAGGCAGCCACAGGCTCAGCTGCGGAAAGGCAATCAGCAGCCCGAGTACAAAAATCATCACCACTACAAACGGCCAGCAGCCGCGGAAGATCGCGCCCAAACCCACACCGGGCAGCAGCGCGTTGAGCACAAACAGGTTCATGCCCACGGGGGGCGATATCAAGCCGATTTGCACAATCATCACGATCAGTACGCCAAACCATACTGGGTCAAAACCTAAAGCGGTGACGATGGGGAAGAAGAGGGGGATGGTCAGCAGCACCATGGTCAGCTCCTCCATCACCGTGCCCAGCACCACATAGATGAACATCATGGCGGTGATGATCATGATGGGCGACAGGCCCAGGCCCGTGATCCACGATTTCAGATCATTGGGCATGCTGGTGAAATTGACAAAATTGGCGAAGATGGTGGCCGCTATCAGCAGGGTGAACAGCATGGCCGTGGTGCGGGCCGACTCGACCAAGACCTGGTAGAGAATGGCCCAGGTGAGGCGGCGGCGCGCCAGTGCAAACAAGAAAGCCCCCGCTGCGCCAATGCCTGCGCCCTCGGTGGCGGTGAAGATGCCGCCATAGATGCCGCCCAGCACCACGATGACCAGCAAAATCACGCCCCAGATGCCGCGCAGCGCCTTCCAGCGGCCGGGCCAATCGGTGCGCTCACCTGCGGGGGCGTGGGATGGGTCGCGCGCCGTCATGATGGCGATGCCGCCCATCATGAGCAGGGCGGTCAAGATGCCGGGTATCACGCCTGCAGCAAACAGCTTGCCAATATTGGTCTCGGTGATGATGCCGTAGATGACCATGATGGTGGACGGCGGGATCATGATGCCCAGCGTCCCGCCTGCGGCCATCACACCGGTGGACAGGCTGTCGCTGTAGCCCATTTTCTTCATGCTGGGGTAGGCCACCTTGCTCATGGTGGCTGCTGTGGCGATGGATGAGCCGCAAATGGCACCAAAGCCTGCACACGCCGCCACGGTGGCATGCGCCAGGCCGCCGCGAAAGTGGCCGATGAAGGCGTAGGCCGCAGCAAACAGCTCGTGCGCCAGCCCGGCTCGGGCGACAAAGTTGCCCATCAAAATAAACAGCGGAATGACCGAGAGCGTGTAGGCAAAGCCCGTTTCGTGCACTACCTGGGCGGTGCTGGCCAGCGCGGGCATCCAGCCGCGAGTCAGGCCAATGCCCACCACGCCGACGATGCCCATGGCAAAGGCTAAGGGCACGCGTAGCAAGGCCAGAACGAAGATGGCCGCAAAGCCTAGTAAAGATTCAATCACAGTGCCGCCCCTTCGCCTTCTTGCAGCTCTTTGGCGGGCTTGCTGATCAATCCAAGATGCACCAAGCCAGTGATACCGCACAGCAGCGCCATGCCATAGATGAAGGGCGCTTTGGCAAACTTCAGCTGCGCAGTGGTCTCGCCATTTTGCGCAAACTGCATGCCGGTTTGCCACATTACATAGGCCAGGCCAATCATCAGGCCGGCGCATAGCAGATGCACCAGCACGCCTTGCAGCTTTAACACCCATGCAGGCCATACGCTGTCCAAAGAGTCAAACACCACATGCTCGCCGCGCGCGGAAACCAAGGGCATGCCCGCAAAAATCACCACCACCATCAAAAGCTCGGTCAGCTCCAGCGAGCCGGGGATGGACTGGGACACCAGCTTGCGG
>JAYVDN010000305.1:0-4264 GCA_043749385.1 Polaromonas sp. | reverse complement strand
GCTACCTAGATTGGTCGCGGTTATTGGTGCAAACGGTACTGGAAAGTCCAGCCTGCTGGATGCGCTTAGTTTCTTAGGAGACTGTCTTAAAGAAGGTGTGGAATCTGCGTCCGATAAACCGCATCGCGGTGGTTTTGAAAGACTGCGCACTCAAGGCGTTGATGAGCCCATTCAGTTTGAGGTTCGGTATCGCGAAGAAAAGTCTGCACGCCCAATCAACTACACCTTGCATATAGATTGCGATGCGTTCGGGCGGCCCATAGTCGTACGCGAACGTTTGAGACAGCGTCGAAAAGGGCAGAAAAGCGGTCAACCCCATTCCTTCGTTGACATTTCAGATGGCAGCGGGGTCGTTTGGGCAGGCGAATCTACAGAGGCAGGTGAAGGAAATAAGAGTATTGATGTCAATATGAAAGATCGACAAGTACTGGCAATTTCAACTTACGGCACTTTGGCGGAACATCCGCGAATCAGCAACTTCCGGGATTTCCTGAGTAGCTGGTATTTATCCTACTTTGTTCCTCAATTGGCACGCGAACCGTCCATGGCGGGAGCAGAGCCTCATCTGGACAAAGAGGGGAAAAATTTGGCTAAATACCTTCAGTTCGTTGAACGTGGGAGACCTGTGGAATTTAAAGCCATGTTGTCGCGCATTGCCCAAAGAATCCCTGGGATTACCGATATCAAGTCCAAACCAGGAATAAACAGGCAATTGTTCTTGGAGTTTTATGCCGAAGGCTACACCGAGCCATTTTTTCAACAGGATATGTCTGACGGCACATTAAAAATGTTAGCTTACATGCTGTTGATGGAGGATCCAGCGCCCGCATCTTTGATTGGCATAGAGGAACCAGAAAACGGTCTGCATCACCAGCTTCTCATCCACTTAGCGCACGAGTTAAGAGAATTCGCGATGACTGAACGCGGCCCACAAGTGCTTGTGACAACCCATTCCCCGAATTTTGTCGATGCACTTACGCCGCAAGAGGTATGGGTTCTTGATAAAGGAAAGGACGGCTATTCCACATTGGTTCGCGCAGCAGACATTGAGTCCGTTCAAAGCCTTTACGACGAAGGTATCCCGATGGGTAGTCTCTGGTACAGCAACCACTTTGGTGTGGGCAATCCATGAATCGGTGCGCCATACTTTTAGAGGGAGGGGCAGATATCCCTGTTGTACGTGAAATTTTCCATCGCCACTTAGGCTTACAGGAAAACGTAGATTTCAGCCTGCACGCCCATCGCGGGAAAGGCAAGCTCCCCAAAGATTTATTGGGCCAAGCGCCCGCCAATCAACATGGGTTACTGGACTTGCTGCCCGCTACACTCAGGGGTATGAGCCATTACCCACTGGTTGTCGTGCTGATTGACCTTGATAATGAATCTGCGCAAGCCCAAACGAGCCAATTAGAGGGCATGCTATCTCGCTTACCCAAAAGACCCAAAACAGTATTATTCCGTTTCGCTATTGAGGAAACAGAGAGCTGGTTCATCGCTGATTTAACAGCTGTGAAAAATGCATTCCCATCGGCCAGCATCAAACACCTGGAAAGAATCACTCCAGATGCCATTGTGGGTGCCTGGGAGCAATTGGCAGATGCATTGCAGATAAAACGCACGGAGGTCAGTGGGCAAACCAAGTTTATATGGGCTACTAAAATTGCGCCGCACATGAATTTCAAAAATCCAAGTTCACCCAGTCTGAATGTATTGATTGGTGATTTAAATGGCTTGAAGGCGGCTTAACCCATGACCATCCAAACCGACAATTTCTCCGCCCCCCAGCGCATCATCTCTGCCGCGCCCGACTCGCCCAAGGAAGAGGCGATTGAACGGGCGCTGCGGCCCAAGCTGTTTGACGAGTATGTGGGGCAGGTGAAGGTGCGCGAGCAGTTGGAGATTTTCATTGGCGCGGCCAAGATGCGCCATGAGGCGCTGGACCATGTGCTGCTCTTTGGGCCGCCGGGCTTGGGCAAAACGACATTGAGCCACATCATCGCGCACGAGCTGGGTGTGAACCTGCGCCAAACCTCCGGGCCAGTGCTGGAAAAACCCAAGGATTTGGCGGCGCTGCTGACTAACCTTGAAAAGAACGATGTGCTGTTCATCGACGAAATCCACCGACTCAGCCCCGTCGTCGAGGAAATTTTGTACCCCGCGCTGGAGGACTACCAAATCGACATCATGATCGGCGAAGGCCCGGCGGCGCGCAGTATCAAGCTGGATTTGCAGCCCTTCACCCTCGTGGGTGCCACCACGCGCGCAGGCATGTTGACCAACCCGCTGCGGGATCGCTTTGGCATTGTCTCGCGGCTGGAGTTCTATACCGCCGAAGAGCTCGCACGCATCGTCAAACGCAGCGCAGCGCTGCTCCATGCGCCAATGGATGAAGACGGCGGCTTTGAAATTGCCCGCCGCTCACGCGGCACGCCGCGCATCGCCAACCGCCTGCTGCGCCGCGTGCGCGACTATGCGGATGTGAAGGGCAAGGGCATTATCACACTGGACATTGCCAACTTGGCTCTCAAGATGCTGGACGTAGACCCGCAGGGCTTTGACATCATGGACCGCAAACTGCTAGAGGCTGTGATCCACCGCTTTGACGGCGGCCCCGTGGGGCTGGACAACATAGCAGCCAGCATTGGCGAGGAGCGCGACACGATTGAAGATGTGATCGAGCCCTACCTGATACAGCAAGGCTTTTTGCAGCGCACACCGCGTGGGCGGATTGCGACGCTGGCGGCTTACAAACATCTAGGTGTAGTGCCTCCCAAAAGCAGCGCAGATTTTTTTACTGGGGATGTATAGCGCTGTGACGGGCGTTGGACTCGCGCTGGCACAGGATTGAGCTTCACGGCTTAAGCCGAAAAAACTCCTGGTTGTATTGCGCCAAGCTGATCCACTGCCCCAGCGGTGACAAGGCAGTAACCAGAACCAGCAGCGCAAAAAGTGCCAGCGCCAACAGCACTGACACCCGCCGCTGCAAGAGCGCACCCTGCACCCACAGGGTAGCGCCCAGCAGGGCCACACCCCAGGCCCAGCCGGTCACCGGCATGCGGTCTGAAAACCACAGAAAAAGCCCGACACATTGCAGCATGGCCAGTAGCACTGCGAAGGCCAGCGCTTGCGCGGCGCGCGATGCGGGCACCTCAAACTTGCGGCCCGCCTCCGGCATGGAAAACGCGGGCTTGGGAAAGCGCGCGGCTACGTCGGCCGGCCTCCAGCCGGGTGGTTTGTAGAACACGCGCAGCTTGTCCATCCAGCTTTGCGCATGCCACGCGTCTTTGAGTATGCTGGCGTAGACTTCCAAGTTGGCCCACAAAGGATCCCACGACTGCAGGGGCGACCGCGTGCCGTACACGCAGGGCTGAGCCAAGTCTTCGTCTTTGAAGCTGCCAAACATCCTGTCCCACACCATCCAGATGCCGCCGTAGTTTTTGTCCAGATACACATCGTTCACGGCGTGGTGCACGCGGTGGTTGGAGGGGCTGCAAAACCAACGGTCGAACCAACCCAGCTTGGGTACATGTTCGGTGTGCACCCAAAACTGGTAGAGCAGATCGATCAGGGCGACGATGCCAAACACCAGCGGTGGTACTCCCGCCAGCGCCATGGGGATGTAGAACAGCCAGCCCAGCAGCGCGCCGCTGGAGGTTTGGCGCAGCGCGGTGGACAGGTTGTAGTCCTGGCTTTGGTGGTGCACCACATGGGCGGCCCAGAAAATGGCCGTCTCATGCCCGGCGCGGTGCAGCCAGTAGTAGCAAAAATCGTAAAGCACCAGGGCTAGCGCCCAGCCGTACCAGGTGGTCCAGAATTCGCGGGCGGCCTCTATCGGCACCAAGCTGACCGAGGTGTAGATAAAGGTGTAAATACCCAAGCGCAGCAGGCGCGTGAAGACGGCGGTGAACTGGCTCATCATGCCCAGGCTCAGGCTGTTGATGGCATCGGCCAGGCGGTAGGTGTTTTTGCCAGTGCCCCGGCGTTGCAGGTGCCAGCCCCATGCCAACTCAATAGCCATGAGAAGAAGGAAGACTGGCGTGGCGTAAACGATGACTTTGCCCATGGCGCCATTGTGCTGGGTTTAGGTCAGCGCACCTCTAGCATCTACCCTGATGATTTCTTCTACCGTACCGTGCGCCAAGCCGCCGCGCACGCCGATCATGTGGCTGTGCAGGTTGACGGTGGGGTCGCAATGGCCGGGGACGAGCCAGACGGTGTCGCCCAGCCCGGGCAGGCCCGTGCCGCGCAAGATGCCGTGCTCGTC
>JAYVDN010000304.1:0-4400 GCA_043749385.1 Polaromonas sp. | reverse complement strand
TCAGGCGGTGGCGCCGTGGCCAGTCGATGCGGGCGGTGACAGTCGCACCTTCATTTTTTAGTCGCTCATAATTTAGTAGCTGTTCCCGCGATATTTCATTGGTCTGCAGGCCTAAATGACTTGCAAATACATGCAATATGGCCGCGGTTGGCTTGCCTTCGGCATCCTTGCACTTGCGGGTGTCTGTGATGGCAATTTCCGTGCCGTCTGGCAGCAGCAGCCAACCCGCATCGCCAGCCTGGCCACCGCCCAGCGGGTAGAACACGGTACGGTCTAGTACCACGCCTTCGTCAGTCACGGCAGTGATTTTGGCGTTGCACTCTTGCAGGTAAGCGTCTTGGCGAAACAGGTCTTGGGTCATGGCGTGCCTAGCAAATATGTGCTGACTGCGGCCTCATCCCAAGCCATGCCGTTGCCAGGCCGGTCGGGAATGATGGCGTACCCGTTTTTGATCACCATAGGCTCTGCCAAAATCGGCGCGGCCCAATCGACGTATTCGAGCCAATGGCAGGTGGGTGTGACGGCCAGCAAATGGGCGCTGACTTCGGGGAACAGGTGGCTAGACATGGGCATGCCAGCCGACTCGGCCAGCGCCGCCGCGCGCATCCAACCCGACACACCGCCGATGCGCATCAGGTCGGGCATCGCGTAGTCGCAGGCTTGGGCGGCGAGTGCTTTGTGCATGTCGTGCGCGCCCCAAAAATTCTCGCCAATCTGGATTGGCGTGTGGGTATCGCGGGCAATCAGCGCATTACCCGCATAGTCATCGGCCAGGATGGGCTCTTCGATCCAATGCAGGCCCTCTCCGTCCAGCGCGCGGCAGCGCACGAGCGCCTCGGTGGGCGTGAGACCTTGGTTGTAGTCGCACATCAGAGTGATGCCGTCACCCACGGTTTCGCGCACCGCACGCACCACCTCGATATCCTCACGCAGGGTGGCGTAACCCAGGCGCACTTTCATCGCCTCAAAACCATCTTCCAATAACTCCAGCGCCTGCGCCGCCACTTTGTCTTTGCCCATCAAGCCCAGCCCGCAACTGTTATAGGCTTTCACCGGGCGCGCTTCGCCGCCCAATAGTTTGACCAGCGGCAAGCCTTGCGCTTGGGCCAGCGCGTCCCACGCCGCCATGTCGATGGCCGACAGCGCGACGTACACTAAGCCTTGTAGCCCGAGCAGTCGAAACCGCCGCTGCAGTTTTTGCTCCAAGTTAAACGGCACCACGCCATCGCCTTGGACAACGGCAAGCATTTCGCGCAGCAAGTCCGCCGTGGCTTGCAAAGCCATCGGGGTCACGGTAAACACATAGCTGCGCCCAGTGATGCCTTGGTCGGTCTCCAGATCGAGCAAGACGAGCGGCACAAATCCGATGGAGCCACTGGCCGTGGCCAGCGGGCGCTTCATCGGCACATTGACCGCGCGTACGCGGAAGTTTTTAATCGTGAGTTGGTTATGGTCCATGTTGTCAATTTCCTGCTTCAATGCGTTGCGGTTCCATGCGCTGAGCATAGCGTCAGATTTTTTTCGGTAAAGGCAGTGCCGTTTTATAACGCACTTGCTTCAATGCAAAGCTGGAGCGAATTTTCTCCAGGCCCGGTATGGGCGAGAGCTGCTCCAGGATGAATTTTTCCAGCGCCGCCATGTCGGCCACAGCCACTCGAATCAAATAGTCGCTGTCGCCGGTCATCAGGTAGCACTCCATCACCTCGTCGTGCTCGGCAATACGGCGCTCAAACTCGGCCAAGGCTTCTTTGCTTTGGGTCTTCAGGCTGATGTTGATGAAGACGTTCAGGCCCAAGCCCAACGCCGCTGCGCTGACCAGCGCCACATAGCGTTGGATGGTGCCATTGGCCTCCAATGCCTTGACGCGCGCCAGGCAAGGCGACGGGCTGAGATGCACGCGCTTGGCCAGCTCGACGTTGCTTAAACCGCCGTCTTGCTGCAACTCGCCGAGGATACGCAGATCTACGGCATCTAACGCTTGGTTCATATTTTTATGCCTTTAAAACTGTATTTTTGGCATTTTATGCTGACATAGAGGTGCATGGCAATCCATTTCAGCATGACGTTTTACTGCAAATTCTTTACAATACAGCGCTATGAATGCTGCCACCTCCGCCCATCTTTTAGCCCCCCCTGATCTCTCCGTTCACCCTGAGTTTGTCGAAGGGTTCGCGATGCCCTCGACAAGCTCAGGGCGAACGGGATTGGGTGACCCCGACCCGCAAGAAACGCAAGAGTGGCGCGATGCCTTTACGGCGCTCGTCGCAACGCAAGGCCCCGAGCGGGCGCGGCAAATTCTGGACGGTTTGGTGGCGCTCTCGCGCGAGCAGCGCGTGGGCTGGCAGCCCGAGCTGACCACGCCTTACGTCAACAGCATCCATGTGAGCGAGCAGCCCAGCTTCCCCGGTGATTTGGCGATAGAAGAAAAGCTCGGCTCCCTGATGCGCTGGAACGCGTTGGCCATGGTGGCCAAGGCCAACGCGGCCTATGGTGAGCTGGGCGGGCATATTGCCAGCTACGCCAGCGCGGCGGATTTGTTTGAGGTGGGCTACAACCATTTCTTTAAAGCGCGTGATGTGACGGCAGGCGACCAGCATGGCGGCGACTTGGTGTTCTTCCAGCCGCACAGCGCACCCGGCGTGTATGCGCGGGCCTTCCTCGAAGGCCGCTTGACCGCACAGGACCTCAACTTTTACCGAAGAGAAATCGAAGCCCCGCAGCACGGCGCGCGCGGCCTCTCCAGCTACCCGCACCCGTGGTTGATGCCCGATTTTTGGCAGTTCCCTACAGGGTCGATGGGCTTGGGCCCCATCAGCAGCATTTACCACGCGCGCTTTATGCGCTACCTCACGCACCGCAATTTACTCAACTGCACGCAGCGCAAAGTGTGGGGCGTGTTTGGTGACGGCGAGATGGACGAACCCGAATCCATGAGCGCCCTCACCCTCGCCTCGCGCGAAGGCCTGGACAACCTGGTGTGGGTGGTCAATTGTAATTTGCAACGCCTGGACGGCCCGGTGCGCGGCAATGGCCGCATCATCGACGAGCTGGAGCGCCTGTTCAGCGGCGCGGGCTGGAATGTGGTCAAACTGATTTGGGGCAGCGACTGGGACGGCCTGTTTGCGCGCGACATTACCGGCGCGCTGGCCAAAACCTTTGCCAACACGGTGGACGGCCAAATGCAGACCTTTGCTGCTAAAGACGGCCGGTACAACCGCGACACCTTCTTCGGCCAAAACCCCGAGCTGGCGGCGCTGGCTCAGGGCATGACCGACGAGCAGATTGACCGCCTGAAACGCGGCGGCCACGACATCGTCAAAATCCACGCCGCCTATGCCGCAGCCGCCGCGCACACCGGCCAGCCCACCGTGATTTTGGCGCACACCAAAAAGGGCTACGGCATGGGCAACGCCGGTCAAGGCAAGATGACCACGCACAGCCAGAAAAAGCTGGACGAAGACGAACTCATCGCCTACCGCAACCGCTTTAATTTGCCACTCACCGATGAGCAGGCCAAGACATTGAGCTATTACAAGCCCGAAGACGCCAGCGCCGAGATGCAGTACCTGCATGCGCGGCGCGCAGCGCTCGGCGGCCACCTGCCCCAAAGGCACACGGCGGCGCAGGTGGTGCCGGTGCCTGCGCTTACCAACGAGGATGCAGGCAACAGGGCGACAGGTGTGAGGCAAGAGCAGACGCAGAGCAACAGCTACGCGCAGTTCGCTCTCCAAGCCGACGGCAAAGAAATGTCGACCACCATGGCCTTTGTGCGCATGCTGGGTGGCCTGCTGAAAGACCCGCAGCTGGGGCCCCGCATCGTGCCCATCGTCGCCGACGAGGCGCGCACTTTTGGCATGGCCAACTTGTTCAAGCAAGTGGGCATCTACAGCAGCGTAGGCCAGCGCTACGCGCCGGAGGACATTGGCTCGGTGTTGCCCTACCGCGAAGCCTTGGACGGCCAAATACTGGAAGAGGGCATCAGCGAGGCCGGTGCCATCGCCAGCTGGACGGCAGCCGCCACCAGCTACAGCGTGCACGGCTTGGCGATGTTGCCCTTCTACATTTACTACAGCATGTTTGGCTTTCAGCGCGTGGGCGACGCCATCTGGGCTGCAGCAGACCAGCGCAGTCGCGGCTTCTTGCTGGGCGCCACCTCAGGCCGCACCACCCTGGGCGGCGAGGGCCTGCAACACCAGGACGGCAGCAGCCATTTGGTATCCGCCACCATCCCCAATTGCAAGTCCTACGACCCCGCCTTTGCAGGCGAGTTGGCCGTGATTCTGGACGCAGGCATGCGCGAGATGATGGTGGATCAAAAAGACGTTTTCTACTACATCACCTTGATGAACGAGAACTATGCGCAGCCCAACTTGCCCGCCAGTGCCCACCCAGGCGTGCTC
>JAYVDN010000303.1:0-1562 GCA_043749385.1 Polaromonas sp. | reverse complement strand
ACCCCCAAAGCTGTCAGCGCTGTACCCACTAAGGTGGCCGCTGTGATAGCCTCTTTGAACAAGATCCAGGCCAGGAAGGCGGTGGTGGGCGGCACGAGGTACAGCAGGGACGTGACCGACGTCGCTGCGCCGCGCTGGATGAGTAGGTACAACAGGGAGCTGCCGCCCAAAGTAAGACCCACCACCGACCAAGCCATGGCCCACGCCAGTTGAGCGTTCCACTGCATAGCCTCAGGCTCTAGCAAGGCCAGTGGCAAGGTGACCAGCAAGGCCGCGCCCAGCTGCACCGCGTTGGCCGAGCGCACATCACAGGGGGCGACAAAACGTTTTTGGTACAAGGTACCTACGGTAATGCTGAGCAGGGCGATAGCAGCAAAGGACAGGTTGATTGCAGTGGCCTCACCATGACCCAGCTTGGCAGACACCACCAACAGCAAGCCGATAAATCCCAGCGCCAAACCGCCCCATTGCCGAGCAGTGACTTTGCCGCCTACGTAGGACATCCACAGCGCGGTGAGCACGGGCTGCAAACCGACGATAAGCGCCGACAAACCCGAGCCCATGCCCAGCTTGACAGCAGACCAAACGCCGCCCAAATAGCCCGCATGCACCAACACACCAACCACCGCCAAGTGCAGCCACTGCGCACGGCTGCTGGGCGCTTTGACCCGCGCCAGCACCACCCACGCAGCAAAGCACAGCAAAGACAGGGCGTAGCGCGTTGCCAAAAACTTCAAAGGCGGCGCGTACGGCATACCGTAGCGTGCGACGATAAAGCCAGTGCTCCATATGAGTACAAATACGATGGGCATGGCGCGCAGCCAAGCGCTTGGCGATTCACTGGAGGACATTGAAATAAGGTTGACAAAAGGCGCTGCAACGGGCCTGGGCCCCGGGCAGCAACCGGGAATAGATTATTTGGCTTTGGCCCGAATCTCGGGCAGGGCTTTTTGCAGGTAGTAGACCATCGACCATACCGTCAGCACGGCGGCGATCCAGATCAACCAAGTGCCCCAGAGGTAAGTGGAGATGATGCCAAACAGCATGCCGTCGTACAGCAAGAAAGGGATGGCCACCATTTGCGCTACGGTTTTGAGCTTGCCCAGCATGTGCACCGCCACGCTGCCGGAGGCACCAATTTTGGCCATCCATTCGCGCAGGGCGGATATCGCTATTTCGCGGCCAATGATGATGAGAGCGACAAACACGTCAGCGCGTTTCAAGTGCACCAGCACCAAGAGCGAGGCGCAGACCAAAAACTTGTCGGCTACAGGGTCCAGAAACGCGCCGAAAGAAGAGGTTTGGTTCAGCTTGCGGGCCAAATACCCGTCAAGCCAGTCGGTCCAGGCAAACACCACAAACAACACGGTCGCCACCAGGTTTTGCGTGCTGACCTGAAAGCTGCTGTAGAAGATGCCCACGATCAATGGAATCGCCAGAATGCGCGTCCAAGTCAAAATCGTGGGAATCGTGAAAAACATCACTCGATTGTGTCACGACAGCACCGACCCCAGAAGGTTTAAAGGCCTTCTACGATGGTGCGCAGCTGAAACTTCAGCGCG
>JAYVDN010000302.1:0-14862 GCA_043749385.1 Polaromonas sp. | reverse complement strand
CGATGCTGGACTCGGTCATGCCGGGGTAGTGCTCCAGCTCGAAGCCATGATTGACGATGCCCACCAACGCTTTGACATCTTCGCCGCCCGCGTGATCCACCGTGTGGGGCTTCTGCAACCACTCGATCAAATCGTGATGGTGGCTGTGACTTCAGCGCATCGGGGAGAGAGCTTCAAGGCATGTGAGTTTTTGATGGACTACCTCAAGACCCAAGCCCCATTTTGGAAAAAAGAAGTCACCCCCGAAGGTGCGCGTTGGGTAGATGCGCGGGTGAGTGACGATGCAGCGCTGGCCAAGTGGGGCATTGCATCGACCAACACCTTAGCCAGCCCGTAAACAGTTTTTTGGTGAAATGCCCGGACATGTTGCCTGTCTTGTAGGGCTTCACGGCCTTCGGTTGAAGGTGGGGATATGGGGCATGGAGAGATGGGTCAGTCCCGTCAGACCCCAGCAAGCCCCATCGTCATAATTATGAATTCAGATTCAAAAGTTTCGGAGACACCACAATGACCCAGTTTGCTGACTTTCATGCCCGCTCGCTCACCGACCGCGATGCTTTTTGGAAAGAGCAGGCGCAGCTCATTGAATGGCAAACCCAGCCCCAGCAGATCTGCGACTACAACAATCCACCGTTTGCCAAATGGTATGTCGGCGGCAAAACCAATCTGTGCCACAACGCAGTGGACCGTCACCTCAAAGACCGTGCCAACCAGGCCGCGCTGATCTATGTGAGCACCGAGACCAATACCGAAAAAACCTACACCTTTCGCCAGTTGCACCAGGAAGTGCAAACCATGGCCGCCATTTTGAAAGAGATGGGCGTAGGCAAGGGCGACCGAGTGCTGCTGTACATGCCGATGGTGGCCGAGGCTGCGTTTGCCATGCTGGCCTGCGCGCGCATAGGCGCTATCCATTCTGTGGTGTTTGGCGGCTTTGCCAGTGTCTCGCTGGCGCAGCGCATTGACGATGCAGCGCCCAAAGTCGTCATCACTGCCGATGCGGGATCGCGCGGTGGCAAGGTGGTGCCCTACACCGCGCTGCTGGAAGAAGCCATCAAGCTTGCAACGCACAAGCCTGCGCAGGTGCTGATGGTGAACCGACAACTTGCTGCTATAGAACTGCTAGCTGCTCCCGCAACAGACTACTCGGCTGCACGCAAAAAACACCTGTACGCTCAGGTGCCCTGCGAATGGTTGGACGCAACCGATGTGAGCTACACGCTGTACACCAGCGGCACCACGGGCAAACCCAAAGGCGTGCAGCGCGATATCGGTGGCTACGCGGTGGCCTTGGCCGCCAGCATGAAATACATCTTCGATGCCAAAGCCGGTGAGGTGTACTTTGCCACCAGCGACATCGGCTGGGTGGTAGGCCACAGCTACATTGTGTATGGCCCGCTGATTGCAGGCATGACGACGGTGTTTTTTGAGGGCACGCCAGTGCGCGCGATGGACGGCAGCGCCGACGGCGGCATTTGGTGGAGCTTGGTGGAGAAATACAAAGTCACCCACATGTTCAGCGCGCCCACGGCCATCCGCGTTTTAAAGAAGCAAGACCCCGCCTATCTCACCAAATACGACCTCTCCAGCCTCAAAGCTTTGTACCTGGCAGGCGAGCCGGTAGACGAACCCACGGCACGCTGGATCAGCGCAGGCATAGGCAAACCAGTGGTGGACAACTATTGGCAAACAGAGACGGGCTGGCCCATCCTCGCCGCAGCCAACGGCGGCGGGCTGCAAGGCCCCACACCGCAGTTTGGCAGCCCAGGGGTGCCCATGTACGGCTACAACGTCAAGCTGCTGCACGAGGGCACTGGCCAGGAGATGCTGGGCCATGGCGAAAAAGGCGTCGTAGTCATCGAAGGCCCACTGCCCCCCGGCTGCATGCAAACCGTCTGGCAAGACGACCAGCGCTTTGTGCAAACCTATTGGGAATCGGTGCCCGGCAAGCAGGTGTACAACACCTTTGACTGGGGCATCCGCGATGCCAACGGCTACTACACCATCCTGGGCCGCACCGACGACGTGATCAACGTGGCCGGCCACCGCTTGGGTACGCGTGAAATTGAAGAGAGCATTGCCAGCCATCCCAACGTGGCCGAGGTGGCCGTGGTGGGCGTGGCTGACCCGCTCAAAGGCCAGGTGGCCATGGCCTTTGCCGTGGTGAAAGACAACGCCAGTGTAGAGACCACGCAAGGCCAGCTCAAGCTGGAAGGCGAGATCATGCGCCTGGTGGACGAGCAGTTGGGCGCTGTAGCCCGGCCAGCGCGCGTTCGCTTCGTCACCCTGCTGCCTAAAACCCGCAGCGGCAAGCTGCTGCGCCGCGCCATCCAGGCCGTGTGCGAGGGCAGGGATACCGGCGACCTGGCCACTATGGATGACCCATCGGCCTTGCAGCAGGTGCGTGATTTGATGGTGAAATAGGGCGCTAGCCCAATAGAATATCGCGGGAGCAGCTACTTAAAAAATAGCAGTAAAAAAAGGAATTTGATGCACCACTACCACTGAGTTTACATTTGGCTGCAAATCTGCCCCCCTCTATTTGTCGGCCAACAGAGGGCACCGAGCGTTGTAACAGGGTCAATAACAGGAGACATGTATGACCTTATTGCGTATCCAGCAGCGCTTTGCGCCGCGTGCCTTGATGGCCATCGGTTTGGCCAGCGTGGCCTGCTTGGCCCAGGCGCAAACCGACGTGAACGTGAGCATTGGCGGCGTGATCCAGCCCGGCGTATATGGCCGCGTAGTGATAGGCACCCGTCCGCCACCCCCAGTGATCTATCCGCAGCCGGTCATCATCACCCAGCCCGCTGTGATCGTGCAGCAAGCCCCCATCTATATGCATGTGCCACCTGGGCACGCGAAAAAATGGTCCAAGCACTGCTATAAGTACAACGCGTGCAACCAGCCCGTGTATTTTGTGCAAAATGACTACCGTGGCTATGAAGAGCAAGGCAAGCACGGTCGTAAAAAGGACAAGCACCGCGGCAAACATGAGCACGACGATTAGCCCATCGCGTGTGGCGCCATCTTTACGGAATGTGGCGTAACAGTAGTTGAAAGCGCAAAAAATCATCAAAGCCGTGTATTTGAGCTCCCTGACTGTGCTGCCCAGCGCCGCTAAGCCGAGTTTGGCGTAGAGTAATGTTTAGCTGGTGCGCGATTGTTTGGCGTACCCCAAAGGGTTAATTATGAAATCACTTACTATCCACGCCATTTCGACCGCTTGCCTAGCTGGGGCGTTGGTGTTTTTTGCCTCCGGTTGCGCCAACATGAGCACGGGTGTGGGCGTGAGCTTTCCCATTGGCCCTTTCGGCAGCATCGGTGTAGGCGTGGGCTCTGACGGGCGCGTGGGTGCCGCCGTAGGTGTGGGTGTGGGCCCTGCTACGGTCAGCGTGGGCACGTCAGGCACACTGCCGCAGTCGCAAAAAACCGATCCAGCGCAGACGCCCCATCCGGTAGCAAATGCCGAAGAAGAAAAAAAGCATTAGACGCACCCGCACAGTTGTCTGTGCACCGGGTTAAAAAGAGGCCCATTCCGGGTTAAAATCTTAGGTTGACCTAATTAATGGCGTACGAATAAAAATTCGTACGCGTATTTGTACCGCGCGGGTGGCGAAATTGGTAGACGCACCAGGTTTAGGTCCTGACGGTGGCAACACTGTGGGGGTTCGAGTCCCCCCCCGCGCACCACCTTTTTCTCAAAGAGACACATCATGGCCGTAGTTGTCGAAACCCTCGAAAAACTTGAACGCAAAATCACGCTGACGATGCCCGTCGCCACGATCCAGACCGAAGTCGATGCCCGCCTTAAAAAGCTCGCCCGCCAAGTCAAGATCGACGGCTTTCGCCCAGGCAAAGTACCGATGAACATCGTGGCCCAGCGCTACGGCTACAGCGTGCATTACGAAGTGATGAACGACAAAGTAGGTGAGGCCTTCTCCAATGCCTCCAACGAAGCCAAGCTGCGCGTAGCAGGCCAGCCCCGCATCACCGAAAAAGAAGGCGCTGCCGACGGCGAAGTGAGCTTTGATGCGATTTTTGAAGTCTTCCCCGAAGTCAAAATGGGCGACCTGTCCACTGCTGAAGTTGAAAAAGTATCTGCCGACGTGACCGATGCTGCCATCGACCGCACCATCGACATCTTGCGCAAGCAGCGCCAAACCTTTGCCCAGCGCAGCGCTGACTCGCTGGTAGCCGCTGGCGACCGCGTGACGGTAGACTTTATTGGCAAGCTGGACGGTGAGCCGTTTGACGGCGGCAAGGCCGACGACTTTGCCTTCATCGTTGGCGAAGGCCAAATGCTCAAAGAGTTTGACGATGCCGTGCGCGGCATGAAGTCAGGCGACAGCAAGACCTTCCCCCTGCCTTTCCCTGAAGATTACCAAAGCAAAGACGTAGCGGGTAAAACCGCCGACTTCCTGGTCACCGTGAAGAAGCTCGAAGCCACCCATCTGCCCGAAGTGAACGAAGCCTTTGCCAAGTCATTAGGCATAGCTGACAGCAGCGTAGAGGGCCTGCGCGCTGACATCAAGAAAAACCTCGAGCGCGAAGTCAAATTCCGCCTGATGTCCAAAAACAAAAACGCCGTGATGGACGCTCTGGTGTCCAAAGCTGAGCTGGACCTGCCCAATAGCAGCGTGCAGTCTGAAGTGGAGCGCATGATCGAAGGCGCCCGTGCAGACCTCAAGCAGCGCGGCATCAAAGACGCCGACAAAGCGCCCATCCCTGATGACGTGTTCCGCCCCCAAGCCGAGCGCCGCGTGCGCCTGGGCCTGGTGGTCGCCGAGCTGGTGCGCAACAACAAGCTGCAGGCCACCGAAGCGCAAATCAAGAGCCATGTCGAAGAGCTGTCTGCCTCCTACGAGAAGCCTGCCGACGTGATGCGCTGGTACTTCAGCGACAACAACCGCATGGCCGAAGTCGAAGCCATCATCATTGAAAACAATGTCACTGATTTTGTGCTGTCGCAAGCCAAAGTCACTGAGAAATCAGTGACGTTTGACGAACTGATGGGTCAGCAGTAAATTGGGCTGACGCAGTAGCATTAGGCGCTGCAAAAAATTAACAAAAGGGCTTGTATCGTGAGGTGCAGGCCCTATTTACTTGCTACAGTAGAACCCTCTAGGAGAATTTGATGAGCCGCTTTGACACTTTTGTAGACAAAACCTTTGAACCCGCACAAGCCCTGGGCATGGTGCCGATGGTGATTGAGCAGTCTGGCCGTGGCGAGCGCGCCTACGACATTTACTCGCGCCTGCTCAAAGAGCGTATCATTTTCATGGTCGGCCCCGTCGAAGACTATATGGCCAACTTGGTCGTAGCCCAATTGCTCTTTCTGGAGAGCGAAAATCCCGATAAAGACGTGTACCTGTACATCAATTCGCCCGGCGGCTCAGTCAGCTCTGGACTAGCGATTTTTGACACCATGAACTTCATCAAACCCGATGTCTCCACCCTGTGCACCGGCATGGCCGCCAGCATGGGCGCCTTCTTGTTGGCCGCAGGTGCCAAAGGCAAACGCATTGCCTTGCCCAACGCCAGCGTGATGATCCACCAGCCCTCAGGCGGTGCCCGCGGCCCGGCCAGCGACATCGAAATCTCAGCCCGCGAGATCTTGAAAACCCGCGAGCAGCTCAACAAAATATTGGCCGAACGCACCGGCCAGCCGCTGGAAAAAGTTGCCCGCGACGTAGAGCGCGATTACTGGTTGTCTGCCAACGAGGCCAAAGAGTATGGCGTGGTAGACCAAGTGATTGGCAAGCGGCCTTAAGCCTTCATAAGCCCCCTTGCTAAGCCGTGATAAGCCCGAGGGGGCTGTGTGCGAGTATCATTAAAGCCATGCCACGCACCGCCATTTATTCTGGAACCTTCGACCCCATCACCCTCGGCCACGAGGACGTGATACGCCGGGCTGCGGGCCTGTTTGACACGCTCATCCTGGCAGTGGCCGCAGCCCACCATAAAAAAACGCTGTTTAGCCTGCCCCAGCGTATGGAGCTTGCGCAAGCCGCGCTTAAAAATATTGCGAATATCCAGGTTGTGCCCTTTGACGGGTTGATCATGGATTTTTGCGCGCAGCAGCATGCCAGCGCGGTGGTGCGCGGTATACGCAACATGACAGACTTTGACTACGAGCAGCAGATGGCCGCCATGAACCGCAAGCTGCGCCCGCAAGTGGAGACCGTGTTCCTGCTGCCCAATGCAGATGTGCAGTGCATCAGCAGCACTTTGGTGCGCGAGATCAGCAAGCTCGGCGGCGATGTGGGCAGTATGGTCAGCCCGACAGTAGCTACGGCGCTTGAAGCGGCGCATCGCCCCAGGGTGCAGGCATAGCACACAGGGCAGGGGGTACACACCATGGCATTACTGATCACCGACGAATGCATCAACTGCGATGTGTGCGAGCCCGAATGCCCGAACCAGGCGATTTACTTGGGCAAAGAAATCTACGAGATCGACCCGAACAAATGCACCGAATGCGTAGGCCATTTTGACGAACCCCAGTGCGTGCAGGTATGCCCTGTAGCCTGCATCCCCATTCACCCACAGCACATTGAAACGCGCGACACGCTGTGGCAAAAATACCATCGCCTCCAGGCCACTAGCGCCGCACCTTAAGGCGTGCCGCTGGCAATGCATGTTCGGTGCATCGGACTACTTGCTACGACTGTGATAGCGCGCTATCAGCCCGCAATGGGATAAATTCAAGTGTGTGGATGTAGCATGCGAACAAAAAATGTATCTGAAGCAAGCAAGATGTGACGCAGGCAACAGCAAGCAATAAGGCTTGCCGCACACGCCGTGCTGCGATGAAATAGGGACTTCTTCAACTTGAACAGGAGTTCACTAATGTCTTTTAAATCACGTACTTTGATCGCCGGTGTTGCCGCTGGTAGTGCCATTGCCTTATTGTCTACCAGTGCCGTTTGGGCACAGTCCACTGCGCCTGCAATGGGCGGCGCAGCACCATCTGCCGACAAGCCCGCTGCGGCCATGCCTGCACCGGGTGACAAGCCCATGACGGCCAAAGAGATGTCGGCCGCATTTACCAAAGCCGATGCCAACAAAGACGGCAAGCTGGACAAAATGGAAGCCGAGGGTGTGCCAGGCCTGGCCGCCAAGTTTGACCAAGTAGACACTGACGGCGACAAGTTCATCTCCAAAGCCGAGTTTGAAAAAGCCATGAAGTAGCCAACGCTACTGTAAGTTAGCTGGGTGCCTGCGTGCAGGCACCCATTTTTTTAAGTGGTGCCTTTTGCACCCTCGTATCGGGCCACTATGCATGCAAAAAATACCGCTCTCTGTGCACCAGCATGCGCTATTTTTAGATTTTGATGGCACCCTGGCCGACATAGCGCCGCACCCCAGCGCGGTGCATGTGCACGCCGACATGGTGAGCACGCTGCAAAGTGCCCACCACTTGTTCAGCGGTGCATTGGCCATCGTCTCGGGCAGGCCCATCGCCGAGATAGACAGTTTTTTAGCCCCCCTTATTCTCCCCGTCGCAGGCGAGCACGGGGTGCAGTGGCGCAATAGCCGGGGTGATTTTTTTGAGCTGGATGCCAAAAAGCTTACCCCTTTGCTCGATCCCATCATGCGGGCGGCCCAATACCTAGCCAGCCAACACCCGGGGCTGCTGCTAGAGCAAAAAACCGCAGGCTTTGCCTTGCACTACCGCATGGCCCCCGCGCTGTACACCCTATGCTGGCAGACACTAGCCCCGATGGTGCAGCGCACCCCGGCGCTGGCGCTGATGCGCGGCAAGTACGTGATCGAGGTGGCGCCCAGCGCTATCGACAAAGGCACCGCCATCCACAGCTTTTTACTCAAGCCCCCGTTTGAGGGGCGGATCCCTATTTTTATGGGCGACGACGTGACCGATGAAGCCGGCTTTGCAGCCGCGCAACATATGGGGGGCTACGGTGTCAAAGTGGGTGCCGGGCCCAGCGTAGCGCAGCACCGCTGCCCTAACCCTGCTGCTCTGCGTGCATGGCTGGAACAGACGGTGCGACAAGCCGTAAGCATGCCGCAGGCGATGCCCCCCCACGTGCAACCCACCCTGCATCTACCCCAGGTGGCCCGCGCCGCATGATGCCGCCCGCCGCCAGCACCCTGTCCCTGGGCATCATAGGCAACTGTGCCTTCAGCGCATTGATCAACCCGCACGCCCGTATCGTGTGGTGCTGCCTGCCCCGGTTTGACGGCGACCCGGTGTTCAATGCGCTGTTGGACAAAGGCGAGAACGCCAGCAGCTTTGCCATAGAGATAGAAGATTTTTCTCACAGCACCCAGCACTACGAGCCCAACACCGCCGTGCTGCGCACCCAGCTGTTTGACCGCACTGGCCAGAGCATAGAGATCACCGATTTTGCGCCGCGCTTTTACAGCCGCGCACGCTACTTTCGCCCCATGACCTTGGTGCGCCGCGTGCGCGCGCTCAATGGCGCACCGCGTATCCGCGTGCGGCTGAACTTGCGCTACGACTGGGGCCGCGTTACGCCCACCATCACGCGCGGCAGCAACCATGTGCGCTATGTCGGCCCAGCCATGGCGCTGCGCCTGAACACCGACGCCCCCGTGACCCATGTGCTGGCGCAAACGCCTTTTGTGCTCACCCGCGAGCACAGTTTTTTGCTCGGTACAGACGAAACCTTGAACGGTGGCGTAGACGATACCGCACGCCATTTCGAGCAAGAAACGCTAGCCTATTGGCGCAACTGGACGCAGCGCCTGGCCATTCCACTAGAGTGGCAAAGCGCCGTCATCCGCGCCGCCATCACACTCAAGCTCTCGCTGTTTGAAGACACCGGCGCCATCGTAGCCGCCATGACCACCAGCATCCCCGAGGCGCCCGACAGTGGCCGCAACTGGGACTACCGCTACTGCTGGCTGCGTGACGCATTCTTTGTGGTGCGTGCGCTCAACAGTCTGTCGGAAGTGGGCACCATGGAAGACTACATGCGCTACCTGTCCAACGTGCTGGAGCACGCACGCGGCGGGCATATACAGCCTTTGTTCGGCATTGGCCTGGAGACCGAGCTTCCCGAACAGGTGATGCCCCACCTTACCGGCTACCGAGGCATGGGCCCGGTGCGGGTGGGCAACCAGGCGCAAGAGCATTTTCAGCACGATGTGTATGGCAACGTGGTGCTGGGCGCAGCCCAGGCCTTTCACGACGAGCGCCTGCTGCACCGCGCAGGCATGGCTGAATTTACCCGGCTGGAGGCTGTGGGCGAGCGCGCGGTGCAAGTGTTTGAGCAGCCCGACGCCGGCATGTGGGAGCTGCGCACGCGCAGCCGTGTGCACACATCGTCCGCCCTCATGTGCTGGGCGGCCTGCGACAGACTGGGCAAAATAGCCCAGCACCTCAACTTAGGCCTGCGCAGCGCGTATTGGCATAACTGCGCCAAGGTGATGCACGCCCGCATACTGCAAAACGCCTGGAGCGAAGAGCGAAAATCTTTTGTAGAAAGCTATGGCGGCAAAGACCTGGATGCCAGCGTGCTGCTGATGGCCGAGGTGGGCTTTATCTCGGGCCAAGACCCGCGCTTTATTGCCACGGTAGACGCGCTGGAAAAGCATTTGTGCGACGGCCCCTACATGCGCCGCTATGAGGCAGCGGACGATTTTGGTAAACCCGAGACCGCTTTTAATATTTGCACCTTTTGGCGTATCGACGCGCTGGCCCGCATTGGCCGCATAGCGCAGGCGCGGGAGATATTCCAGAGCATGCTGGCCGCGCGCAATGCGCTGGGCCTGTTGTCGGAAGACACCCACCCCGTGACGGGGGAAATGTGGGGCAACTTTCCGCAAACCTATTCCATGGTGGGCATCATCAACGCAGCGGTGCGTTTGTCTGCACCGTGGGACAGCATGGTGTAGCCACAAGCACAACACATTTATGGGCCGCTTAGTTGTAGTGTCAAACCGCGTGGTCGACCCGCGCAAAAGCGCAGCCGGTGGCTTGGCTGTGGCGCTGGGCCAAACACTGGAGGCAACCGGCGGCCTGTGGCTAGGCTGGAGCGGCAAGGTGGCCGAAGGCGGTGCAGGCACCCATGCAAAAGATGCCCCCCTGCAAATGCAGCGCAGCGGTAAAGTGCAGCTAGCCACCTTTGACCTCAGCGCCAGCCAGCACGACCGCTACTACCTGGGCTACAGCAACGGCGTGCTGTGGCCTGTGTGCCATTACCGGCTGGACTTGGCAGACTTTGACGCAGGCTACTTTGACGGCTACGTGCAGGTCAACAAGCTGTTTGCACGCCAGCTACTGCCGCTCTTGAAAAGCGACGACATAGTGTGGATACACGACTACCACCTCATCCCCTTGGCCGCCGAGCTGCGCGCCCTGGGCTGCCAGCAGCGCATGGGCTTCTTCTTGCATATCCCCCTGCCGCCCCCGCCCATGCTGGCCGCCATACCGCAGCACGCCTGGCTGATGGAGCGCATGTTTGCCTACGACGTGGTGGGTTTTCAAAGCCAGCAAGATGTGGGGCATTTTGCGGGCTACGTGCAGTTGGAGCTGGGCGCGAAAAGGGTGTTTGAACAAACGGTAGATATGCAAGAGCAGGGCGCCCAATACTTCACCGCCTTGGGCCGCCAGGTACATGTGCAAGCCTTTCCCATCGGCATCGACGTAGAAGAATTTACCCAACTGGCCCAAGGCAAAGACGCCCGCGATACCTACACCACCACCCGCGAGCAATACGCCAGCCGCCGCCTGCTCCTAGGGGTGGACAGGCTCGACTATTCCAAAGGCATCCCGCACCGCATACGCGCCTTCCGCGCGTTGCTAAACCAGTTCCCAGAAAATAAAGACAGCGCCACCCTCATCCAAATCGCCTCGCCCAGCCGCGAGACGGTCAACGCCTACACCGACATCTTGCACGAGCTGGAAGGCCTATGCGGCGCCATCAACGGCGACTTCGGCAACCTGGGCTGGATGCCAGTGCGCTACATCCACCGCACCGTGGCCCGCAAGCGCCTGCCCGGCCTGTGCCGCGCCGCGCGGGTAGGCTTGGTCACGCCGCTGCGCGACGGCATGAACCTGGTGGCCAAAGAGTTCATCGCCGCGCAAGACAGTGCAGACCCCGGCGTGCTGGTGCTGTCGCGCTTTGCAGGGGCGGCAGAGCAGCTTAAAGAAGCCCTGCTGGTCAACCCCTACGACACCCACGGCACCGCCCAAGCCATCCAGCGCGCCCTGCACATGCCGCTGGCAGAGCGCCAAGAGCGGCATAGCCAGCTGCTGGCGCGCGTCCAGCAGCATGACGTGCACTGGTGGAGCCAGAGCTTTTTGCAGGCTTTGGTGGGTTAATTTGAATGCCAAATAGGCCTCTAGGCCAATAGAATATGCGGGGGCAGCTACTAAATATATAGCGATAAGTTGCCGGCTTGGGTGGCTAGGCGGTAGCCGGTGCGGTAGGCGGCGGCTCTTGGCGCGGAGGCTTGGGCCGCTGCGGCTTGGCGGTGTGCACCACCAGCATGGCTTTTTCCATCTCGCCGCTTAAAAACAGGGGCAGAGCCTTCACGCCGCGCTCTATCGTCTGCTCTATGCCGTCCCGGTGCTCCGCCATCGGCTTCTTTAATACCCAGTGAATCACCTCGCTTTTCACCCCCGGGTGGCCAATGCCAATGCGCAGCCGCCAATACTGGTCTGTGCCCAGCTGGGCATGAATATCGCGCAGCCCGTTGTGCCCCGCGTGGCTACCGCCCAATTTCAACTTAGCCTGCCCAGGCACAATGTCCAGCTCATCATGCGCCACCAGTATCTCCTCGGGCGCAATCTTGAAGTATTTGGCCAAAGCCCCGACTGATTTGCCCGACAGGTTCATAAACGTCTGCGGCTCCAGCAGCCACACCGCCTGCCCGGCTACTGTGGCGCGCGCCACCAGGCCGTAGTAGGTCTTGTCGTAGCTAAGAGAGCATTTGAGCTCCCGCGCCAGCGCGTCAATAAACCAAAACCCCGCGTTATGCCGCGTAGCCTCATATTCCGCGCCCGGGTTACCCAAGCCAACAAACAGTTTGATCATGCGGGCGATTATCCCAGCAACCCGCACGGCCCCCAAAGCGGCGGCCAGCCCCGCCCAAACCGTAGCCCAAAACGCCAAAAAACGCATCATCAGAACTGATGAGATTTGAGCAGAATGCAACAAAACGAGTAAAACGTCACAAAATGCTAGCCAAAACAAGTGTTTAGCACTAAATTTATGTTTGCCGAATATTCGTTACTACGTGTTAAAAATCATTGCAGGAGACAAACCATGCGCCGTGACCTTACCTTCAAAACCGCCAGCATTGCAGGCGCATCAGATCTGACAATTCTGGCTCCCATCAAAAAAGGGCTAGTACCGGCGCTTGACGCCATTACCTACAAAACGCGGGTCAAAAGGGTGCTTCGCCTCTTGCACGTGGGGCGAACCATCTCCCACGAGTATGAGATTGGGCGGGTGCTTTCTGATGCAGTGGAGCGTGTCGGGAAAATCCATTCCATTCGTATCGCCATCCTTGAGCCAGAAGACAAGGTATTGCTGGTAGTCACATTCGATGGCGCGTGGGAATCATACATCCGCGTAATCTGGCAAAAAGTGTCACGCCTGTTAGACCTGATTTTTTGCAACACAGAAGGCTACAAGTTAGGTTGGGAAAGCTCATACGACGACTGGTGTACATGGCTACGCAGCGCGCAGGCAGAGACGATGTTTCTCTATAGTCAACCTAACTTGACGAACACCGATACGCACTACCTGCAAAGCATCGAGCGTATCCATCGCCGCGAGCCCGATTTCAACGCAGCGAGTAAGGCGATTTCAAAATTTACAGTGCCCTCAGCAGAAGAGAACGCCAAATCAATTTTGGGTAGTGGGATTGATTTGACTAACTGGGTACCCCGTAAAGTATCACCGACGATATTCCCATCGGTGCCAGCGTTTCGACAGGGATTGAAGACCCTGGTAGCGCTATATCGTCTTTCTGATGCGTATATGCCAAACGTGGGTGATGGGGTAATACTACACCGTGCTGCTCAAGAGTTGCTCAGTGAGTTTAAGGAAATGGTGCAAGACGAAGGCTCTTTCGAAGACAAGATAGAAGACGCGAGGAAATACTACGCTGACGCGTGGGATTGGTTCAAAGCCCCTCAGGACTATGAAAGAACCATTCCAGTATTGCCCCCATTACAAGACGATCTATTCCAGAAAATTGATGTGCAGGGGGGCATTGTTAAGGCGTACGAGGACGTATCTGATGGTTGTTTACTACTGATTGCGTTTGAGACAGCATCAGGAATGGGGAAGTTTTTAAGTACATTCAAACCAACCTCGATAGTGGGACAGGAAGCACTTCAGGGTGGTGAGATCGCTCAAAACATTGCCGTCACGATAGAGGGGCTACGACGGGCTGGGTATGGCGACGACGAGATAGCAGCAATGCCAGAAGAGTTCGTGCAAGGCATGGACAAGCGACAGGGAATTTTAGGGGACTTGTATGTCAACCATCCCCGTCGCTGGCGATTGCCGGTTTTGAATTGGGCTAAAGGGGTAAAGGCAGGGAATGAGCCAAGCGACTCGCTTGAACCTCGCATTCAACTTTCATCTGTCCACGCTGTTATTCAATTGCGTCGGCGCTCTATTGTCTCAAAAGATGATCCAAAAACATTGTTGCTTGAAAGACTGAAAAACATTTTAGGTAAAACTGACAACCAAGGTGCCTTTGAAAATGGTGCCATCCCGCTTTCACTGCAATGGATGTGCAGACTGAAAAAAGATGGTAAACCCATCGAGCATTTCGGTTTCACTGAGGCTGAATCGAACCCAGTGTATGACCTTGCAGGGCCACTTCCACCTAAATTTGACAATCAGATTCATATCGGCGAGGTGCTCCACGGCTATCCGAATGCGGCGGACGAAAAAATTCCTGCCAACGGTGCCAAAAGCGATGACGCCAAAAACCTTCTCAAGAATGGTAGCTTCCTGGTGATCCGAAAGTTGCGCCAAAACGTCCAGTTGCTGAACAAAGTTGTAGCGCAGCATTCTAAAGAAGCTAACTTGGCTCCCGAAAGGGTTCTTGCGAAGATGATGGGTCGTTGGCCAGCTGGTGCAAATGACTCTGGCAAAGTTGTTGGCGGAGAGCCTTTGGTGCCAACGGGCGTATTAGTACCGGCAGGCTCTAACGACTTCAACTTTCGTAAGGACGATGAGGGTGCTGCCTGTCCCTTCCACGCTCACATTCGCCGTGCAAATCCAAGATCGGACAATCATGACAGCGGGGGGTTAGGCAAGCGCCAGCCGCGTATCGTACGGCGCGGGATGTTGTATGGCGAGCACCATATCGAATTGGTTGATCCAGTAAAAAATACCGAGAGTTTGAATCAGGAGCGGGGCTTGGTGTTTATGGCCTACAACGCTAGCATCGGCGAACAATTTGAAGTCATTCAACGTTGGATTGCCGGTGGCAACAGCACTGGTTCGTATTCAGGCCAAAGTGACCCATTTTTGGGTGTGGCCGCACCTGGGCGCCCACGGGTTTTTCAATATCTACTGGACGACAAGGTTCAGCGTATCGCCCTAGACGGCTCCGACGAAGTCCACGTGGAGCCCGATCCTCTTGTGCGCTTGGAATGGGGAATGTATTTGTTTACGCCATCCATTTCTTCGTTGGAGACGTTAGCCTTAAAAGCATCGGCGAAAACGGAACCCCCTGCGATGGAGTGGTCAGTAGCGCGGGGCGAGCTGTTGATTACCGATCTGCAAGCGCTGGAAAAAGAGATTGGTGCGGATGAGGCTACGCAGGCTTGGAAAGCAGCGCTGGAAGATCCTGATGCAGCATTGGACTTCAAAGCCGCGTCAATTTGGGCGGCAATTCGTA